>JAFGXO010000173.1 GCA_016936595.1 Bacteroidales bacterium
AAATAAATATTAATTATTCAACACAGCAAGAATATTCAAAAGCAACAACTGAAATTAACACTCTTTCAAACTCAATAGAATCAAACTTAAATTCAATATGTTCCAATGAACCGGATCTTTGCGATTGTAATTCTAAATATGATCGTCCAAATAACAATAATCAAACAAACGATAGATAAATTAACTCAAAATTTTTCATTTTACTATGGACAAAACTTTAAAAAAACTCAGACTTATTTTTTCAGCATTATTTTTAGAATTTATTTCAATTTCCGGAATTTTATTTTACTTAAAAAAAGTTGCCGAATACGAAGATATCATAGATATGTCGAATAAAATAACAATGATAGCACCTGTAATTATGCTTATTTCTATTTTAGTAGCATATTATATTTACGATAGAATTGCAAAAAAATCTCAAAAGCTTGAAATTGAAGATACCGAAGGACAAACAAAATTCTTTTCATCTGCAATGATAATTAAAATGGGCATGCTAAATTTTGTTGGAATAATTGCAGCTGTTATGATGTTTCTAATATTCCAAAAAACATATCTTTATATGTTAGGTATTGTTGCCGTTTTCTTTCTGATTAATTTTCCTAGCGAAGTAAAATTCAGAAGAGATTTTGTGAAAAGAAACGATATTTTTTAATTCTGAGAAGATTAAATTTTTATACACCTTTTGTCAAAAATTTTGTCTATAAAAATGAAAGAATGTATAATATAAATTATTTCTACGAATTGTACATAAGTTCAAAACTTGGCATGAAATATTACATTTTAAACCATTTAACATTTTTATTGCTGCTGCAATTAAAGCAAATTTTGGGAATGCCGATTTTACCGAAATTAGTTCCGGTATAGTTTTTTAATCAAAATATTATTTATTATGAAAAAAATACTCTCTATTACTATCTTTATTTTTGTAACATTTTCTCTTTTTTCTCAAGATTCTATTGTTAATTGGAAGAGCTTTGAGCAAGTTTCTTTAGAGTTTGCCCAAAAACAAAAACCTATAATTATTTATTGTTTTGACCAAAACGACTCAGCTTCGATGAACATGTTCCAAACTACTTTTAAAAACCAAGAAGTTACTAAATATATAAATGTGCTTTTTTATCCCATAAAACTAAATATTAGAGACAAAGACACTCTTACTTTTTTCAACGGTTCAAAATACTCCTTTAACCAAACCACCGGCTACAACTCATTAGCATATCAGCTTTTGGGAGATTCAATTTCTTCGCCGGCTTTAGTGATGTTTAACAAACAAGCCCAAGGAAAAGCTTTTTTTGGTTTTAAAAACCGCGACAGTATTTTCCCTATTTTAATATACTACAACGAAGAAGTTTTCACTTCTACTGAATTTAAAGCATGGGAAGAGATATATTTTGAAGCATATCCTCCCGGACAATCTCAAATTATTTCCAGATTAAACATCAAATGGATGACAATGGAAGAAATGATAGAAAAACAAAAAAATGAACCCCGAAAAATATTTATCGACATTTACAATAATTACAACATCGGTCAAACAATTATGCGACTAAAAGTTTACAACAACCCATTAGTGGCACATTATATTAATCAAAATTTTTATCCGGTTTCTTTAGGTTATAGATCAGATGAAGTGTTTGAAATTAAAGGAGTTACATATCAAAATGAGCCACAAACAGGTTATCATGAATTTGCTATTGCTGTTTTGCAAGCTAATATGCGTTTTCCGGCTTTTATTGTTCTGGACCAAGAATATAATTTACTTGATAGAATACAAACTTTTACCAACAAAGATGTTTTTGAGAACATTATTCATTTTTACGGTGATGATGCTTATAAAACAACTGATTTTCAGTCTTTTATTCAAAACAGATAACAAAAATGTTAAATAAAATATTCTGTTCAACTTGTTTAAAATATTCTAAAAATTTACATTTGATCACTGAATTATGGACAGAAATTATTGCTTTTTACAATCAAAAAAACAGATCTTATCATAATTTTGAACATATTAACAATGTTATTTCTGAATTACTTTTAACAAAAGAAAAAATTATTGATTTTGATGGAATAATATTTTCAGCTTTTTATCACGATATAATTTACAATGTAAACAACAACAATAACGAAGAGCTAAGTGCAATATTTGCAGAAAAATCATTAAAAAAACTAAACATCAAAAACTCACAAATTGAACAATGCAAAAAACAAATTTTAGCCACCAAAACCCATAATAGCTTAAATCAAGATACTAATTATTTATTAGATGCCGATTTATCAATTCTCGGAAAAGACAAGGAAATTTACTCTGAATATATGAAAAACATACGAAAAGAATATTCAACTTTTTCTGACGAACAATTCAACACGGGTAGAAAAAAAGTTATTCAAAACTTTATAAACAAAACACATATTTATAAAACTCATTTTTTTAGAAAAAAATATGAAAAAATTGCAATAATAAATTTAAAGAACGAATATTACGAGTTAAATAAATCCATATAATTATGCTAACAAACTATAAATAAGCAATTTAAATCTAAAAATTACTAACTTCTAAAAAAAACAAAACTCGGTTACAACTAACCAATTTTCCTTTATTCACTATCAAAAACCTAAATTCTCTTCAACCACAAATCGTTGCAAAATGTGATAGATTTACTATCTTTGCAAGCTAAATTTTTTAACAGATGGATAACGGAATCGACATAAATAACGATGAATATATAGAAGTAATTAAAGCTTCGGAGCATAATTTAAAAGAAGTAAGCCTAAAAATTCCAAGAGATAAATTTATTGTAGTAACCGGTTTATCAGGTTCAGGAAAATCATCACTTGCATTTGATACTTTATATGCCGAAGGACAACGCAGATATATTGAAAGTTTATCGGCTTATGCACGACAATTTATGGGCAGAATTAAAAAACCTTTGGTTGAAAATATCAAAGGTTTAC
This sequence comes from Bacteroidales bacterium, assembly GCA_016936595.1. GTDB lineage: Bacteria > Bacteroidota > Bacteroidia > Bacteroidales > JAFGUD01 > JAFGUD01. The sequence goes on from JAFGXO010000173.1 coordinate 2,953, forward strand.
CTCCTGCTATCGCAATTGAACAAAAAACAACCGTTGGAAATTCGCGTTCAACCGTTGGAACAGCCACTGAAATTTACGATTATCTTAAAATTTTATTTGCCAGAATTGGAGTCACATATTCCCCCGTTTCAGGTGAAGAAGTTAAAAAACACAATATACAAAATGTTATTGATTTTATTATCAGTAAACCAAAAGACACTAAAATTTTAATACTTGCTCCTATAAACATAACCGAAAAAACAGTCAAAGAACAATTAAATTTACTACAACGACAAGGTTTTTTACGCGTTGAAATTGGCACAAATGATAAAACTTCAACATACCGTATTGATGAAATTATTGATGTGGAAGATATTCTTAAAAAAGTTAATAAAATTTGTTTAGTTGTTGACAGAATAAAATCATCTGACGACGAAGACACCCAAGCACGAATAGCCGACTCTGTTCAAACGGCATTTTTTGAAGGTTCGGGCATTTGCAAAATCAAGGTAGATAACGAAACAAATATCTTAGAAGAATTTTCAAACGTTTTTGCTGCCAACGGCATTACATTTACCGAACCCGATACAAACATGTTTAATTTCAATAATCCGCTTGGAGCTTGCCCTGTTTGTAATGGTTTTGGCAAAACTATTGGTATCGACGAAGATTTAGTTATCCCAAATCACGAACTTTCGATTTTTGAAGATGCTGTTGCCTGTTGGAAAGGCGAAAAAATGCAATATTATAAAAATTTATTAATTAAATATTCTGCAACGCTAAATTTCCCAATCCATAAACCTTACAAGAATTTAACCAAAGCCGAAAAAGAAATCCTATGGAACGGAGCAGATGAAATTACGGGAATAAATAATTTTTTTGCAATTTTAGAGAGCGAACAGCACAAAATACAAAACAGAGTTATGCTATCGAGATACCGAGGCAGAACAACTTGTCCTTCGTGCAAAGGTTCTCGGTTAAAAAAAGAAGCATCTTATGTTAAAATTAACGAAAAATCAATTAAAGACTTGGTTTTAATGCAATTAAACCATTTACAAGATTTTTTTAAAAACATAAAACTCGACAAATACGAGCAAAAAGTTGCCGAAAGAGTGCTTGCTGAAATTAATAACAGGTTAGACTATATGTGCAATGTTGGATTAGAATATTTAACATTAAATAGAACTTCTTCAACATTATCGGGAGGAGAAATGCAGAGGATTAACCTTTCTACCGCTTTGGGGAGCAACCTTGTTGGTTCTTTATATGTTCTTGATGAGCCAACTATCGGGCTTCACCCGCGCGACACCGACAGATTAGTAAAAGTACTAAAAAACTTGCAAAATTTAGGCAACACAGTTATGGTTGTTGAGCATGAAAAAAAAGTTATTGAACAAGCCGATTGGATTGTAGATTTAGGACCTTTAGCAGGAGCAAAAGGGGGCGAAATCGTTTATGAAGGCACTTTTGAAAATTTGCATAAAACAAATTCTCTCACTGGTTTATACATTACCAATCGTAAAAAAATAGAAATCCCCGAAAAACGCCGAAAACCTTCTGATAAAAAGGGCTTTATTGAAATAATTAATGCCCGGCAAAATAATTTAAAAAACATTACTACTAAAATTCCTTTAGGACTAATTACTGCCATTACTGGAGTTAGTGGTTCGGGTAAATCTTCATTAATAAAAGACGTTTTGTACCCGGCAGTTTTACGTGAATTTGATATATATTCTCATTCTTTAGGGAAATTTGATAAAATTGCCGGAGATATTAAAAATATTAGTAGCATTGAATTTGTAGATCAAAACCCACTGGGGCGTTCAACTCGCTCAAATCCGGCAACTTATATTAAAGCTTATGACGAAATAAGAAAATTGTATTCAAGCCAACATGCAGCTAAAATAAATGGTTTAACACCCGGACATTTTTCTTTTAATACCGACGGCGGCAGATGCGAAGAATGCCAAGGCGAAGGATATATTACTGTTGAAATGCAGTTTATGGCAAATGTTACAATGTTATGCGAAAGCTGTAACGGAATGCGATTTAAAGACGAAGTTTTAGATGTAATGTTCAAAGAAAAAAACATCTACGATATTTTAGAAACAACTATTGATGAAGCAGTTGACTTTTTCAAAAAACATGCTGTGCAAAAATCTAAACATCAATCAATTATAAATAATATCACCAAAAAATTAGAAATTCTTGCAAAAGTTGGACTTGGATACGTTAAACTTGGTCAATCAACTTCAACTCTAAGTGGAGGCGAAAGTCAACGATTAAAACTTGCTTCATTTATTGCTACCGAAAACAGCAACAACCCTACTCTTTTTATTTTTGATGAACCTACAACAGGACTTCATTTTGATGATGTAAGACGCTTACTTGTTGCATTTAACGAACTTGTAAATAAAGGTCATTCTATTATTTTTATTGAACATAATACAGATATGATAAACAGTGCCGACTGGGTAATTGATTTAGGTCCCGAAGGTGGAAACAAAGGCGGAAATATTATTTTTGAAGGAACACCAGATGATTTAAAAAAATGCAAAAAATCATTAACCGGAGCTTTTCTTTAAACAACTATCAATTAGGGAAAATATCTACTAAAATGCAGTCATCTTTTTTTTTGAGATGAAAAAAAGTATTGTTGGGAGCTCTTTTTTCGTCCTTAATTTTACACATACCTGTATATTTAACATATTCAACCGAAATCGAAAATATTGAATCTGTTTGCAAGTGATATTTCCCGTAAATATTTATATTACAACCTTTTACTCCGTCATATTTAGTATAAATGTAAAAATTAACTGAGTCGATAAAATTCACATAATTTCCTTCTTTAAAAATAGAATCCTTAATTTTATCCAATGTATAAACATCTATTTTTTTCAAACCAAATTTTTCATTGGTTTGCCAGATAGTATTTGTAAAATTAGTTTGAGCCTTTAGTTCAAAAAAAGATGTTTGACAAAAAAATAAAATAAAAATATGAAAAAAAATTTAAACTTAACTTTCTAATTTAAAATATTAGTAATCAATTATTTATAAAAAAAACAAATGATTTTTTGTTTGTTAAAAGGTATGAATGTAAAGATACAATAAAAAAATCAAAATCAAGATAGGGGTATATTTTTTTTGAATTGTCATAGAAGTATAAAACAAAAAAACACTCAAAAAGAAAATAAAATGAAAAAGAAAAATTTACTACTTATATTATTAGTTTTAATTGGAGGTTATATTGTTGCTCAAAATGATAGTTGCAACACCCGAATAGGACAAATAACATTTAATTATCCTTTAGGATCAAATGGTTTTAATTCTTATAATTATTCAAATAATTTTTCGTTGAATCTGTTAGTAGGATTAAACGGCGGAGTTGAAGGAGTAGAATTTGGAGGACTTGGAAATATAAACAACGGAGATGTTAACGGAGCACAATTTGGAGGATTATTTAACATTAACAAAGGTACAGTTAATGGTGCTCAACTTGGAGGAACTTTTAATATGAATACCGGAAACACTTTTGGCGGTCAGTTTAGCGGATTGGCAAATATCAACGCCGCAGATATGGACGGAATACAAGTAGCCGGACTCCTTAATGTAAACAAAGGAAGCATAAAACATGTTCAAATTGCAGGTTTAATGAATTCAAATTATGGCAACGCATCGGGAGTTCAAATTGCCGGCATCATAAATTCAAACCTTAACAAGCCAAACAAACAAAATTCTCAGCTTGTACAAATTAGCGGAATAATGAACGAAAATGCCGCAAGCATGACAGGAGCACAAATTAGCCCAGTTCTTAACATTGCTGCCGACACTTTAATCGGGGTTCAAATTGGCTTAATAAATATTGGAACTTATATTGAAGGTTCTCAAATTGGTTTAATTAACATCTGCACAAATGATTCTTCTAAAGTTGCTCCCTTAGGTTTATTGAACTTTGTAACAGGAGGAGTTTGGGAATTAGAACTTGCAGCAGAAGACTTGATTTATTCTAACCTAAATTTAAAATTAGGAGCAAAAAAACTTTACACTATTTTCAAAATAGGATATTCTGTAAATAACAATCAATCTGTGTTCTCCTATGGGTTTGGGCTCGGACGCTATTTTGAACTAAACGACAAAAACAGAATTAGTTTAGACCTTTCAACAAGCAATTTTTCCGATATTTTTTTAATGACCTCACGTTTTGACTTTTTAAATAAATTAGACTTAGCTTACAAACGTTCAATATCTAACAATTTTTCGGTTTTTGTTGGACCTTCTTTTAACTTATACTTAACAGAAGACTTTGGGCAAGGCGAAAAACCATTATTAAAACCACTTTACACTATTTCAAAAACTGATTTCAACAGAGGAACTATGTATTCATGGGTAGGTGCAAAAGCAGGCATTTCTTTTAATTTTTAACAAATAAAAAATCTAAAAAACAAATATTATGAAAAATCTAAAAATTTCAATCGTGGCAATATTACTTGTAAGTTTAATTTTTACAAGTTGTACAAAATCAATCTTTTACATTTCAGGTCAAGGAGATATTGTTGAACAAACTCTAACTTTAGACGAGTTTACTCAAATTTCTAATAACGGAAGTTTCGATGTGTATGTAACTCAAGGAGATGTTCAGGAAGTTGTTGCAGTTGGACACCAAAATATTATTGACCGATTAAAAACAAATGTTTTTGGCTCTAAATGGAACATTGAACTTTTACCGGGACGTTACAAAAATTACGATTTAACCATTTATATTACAGTTACAAATTTAAGCGACGTGAAAATAAATGGCTCAGGAAACATTCAAGTTGAAGGAATGTATAATGTTAACGAATTTGATTTACATATTAACGGTAGTGGAAGCATAAGTGTATTAAATTCAATAAACTGTAACAATGCCAACATACAAATAGCCGGAAGCAGAAACATTACAGTTTTAGACACAATTAACACTGAAAACCTTGATGTTGAAATTGCCGGAAGCGGAAGCATTGAACTAAAAACTGCAGCAAGTAAAATTGATGCAAATATTATTGGTTCGGGTGATATTTTAATTGGAGGCTCTACTATTATACAATACTTAAGAATTAATGGCTCAGGTAGTTACAGTGGATTTAACGTGTTATCTGAAGATGTGGAAATTACAGTAAGCGGAAGTGGCGATACTGAAATTACAGTTACAGATAATTTAGATGTTAAAATATTAGGTAGCGGTGATGTTTATTACATGGGTACTCCAAACATAAATCTAAATATTTCAGGCTCGGGTTCGGTTATAAATAGAAATTAAGCATTTTAAAAGCACTTTGTAATAATTATAAAAAGTTGTCAATCATTGGCAACTTTTTTTATTTAGTTTTTATATATTTGTAAAAAATTTAATCGTATCATACTAATATTTAGTTTTTAATGAATTTTTTTTCAGAAAACATCATTTTAAATGAAACAACTTAACTTAGGACATTCAGATTTTAGAAATATAATACAAAACGACAACTATTACATCGATAAA
>JAFGXO010000174.1 GCA_016936595.1 Bacteroidales bacterium
AAAACATTTTATTTTGTCCGAACAAATTTAAACTAATCTTAATCCAAAACAAAAAATACAATTATTAAAACCGTAAAAATTAATCAAACAAATTTCAAAATGTTTATAGAACTAAAAAAAACTAATCATAGATCAAACAAAAAAATATTTAACAACATTTTAAATAAAATAAACTAAAGCACAAACTCAAATATATACTTAAAAGCAGACACTTAAAAAAAAAAAATCAAAAAACTTGTTAAAATCTGAAACCTTTGGCGTGTTATTTGCGTTACAAATTGTAAACACCGCTAAACTTTTTGTAAAATGCGTAAGATAAAAATTAAACTTCCCTTTGAAAAGGAAACCGTGAATGAAAGACACTCAACTTTGATAGAGATGGCTCAAATTCTTTCAAATGATTTGTACTTTACAATAATTGAAGAAAAACATTATGAAAGCATGAGTTATATGGTAGTTTATGTTGCCGATAATTTAGAAATTCATGCTCAAGTAATGTAAAAAATAACAATTTTAACTATTTTTTTTGCATTATTTAAATAAATATTTTAAAACCCTATGCAATTTTTCCAAATATTATACTTCAAAAAAAATTGACGCTAATTTTTGCTTAAAATATAATTTCAACCTTAGGAGAAAATGTTATGATATTTTGATTTTATAGATTAAAAACACAAATAATATCTTAATATTTTTTTGCAACAATAATATCTCTTTTTATAGAATTATCAACAAGGTGTTCAAATTTATCAGGATTTTTTTCTGATAGAACATCAAATCCGTTTTCGGTAAATATTTTGGAAATTTTATGTTTAGAAGCCACAAAAACATTCCAAGCAACAACAATTACTCCTCCTTTTTTTAGAACTTTATACCATGAAGGTAAACTTGCAGACAACAACTCGGAAGGGTTACGAGTTATTGAAATCGTGTTTTTTCCGGTAGAATTTCCATGAGCAATTCCGTATGGCAAATCGCCAACAATAATTTCAAAGGTTTCATTTTTAAAATAATTTGCTGCTTCTTGAGTACTACCTTCAATAATTCCAAATTTTTTGCGTTTTTGTGAAGTTTTAAAATCGTATTTAGTTTTAGAAAATTCAAATTCGTTTATGTAAACAGCTTCGGATTTATTTTTCCCAAAAATCTGACGTTTGATGAATGAATGTTTGAGCTTTTCTTTTTCAATATATTTTTTAAAAAAAACAGTAGAATCCTGCACTGATTTAGCATCTGTTTCGATTCCAAAAACGTCAAAACCATAAACGATTCCTTCAAAAAGTGTAGTTCCCCTTCCTGCTACAGGATCTAATAATTTTATTTTAGATTTATGATCAAAATTGCTTGATAACAATGCAATATTAATCATCATTTTTGTAAATAATTCATTAGTTTTTCCTGAATATTTTAATATTGTGCTAATTTTTTCATCAATATAATAATAACTTGCTTTTGGGATAGGTTTAAAAAGATTTTGATTCTCAAAAATAATTCGTTCGTAAACAGCAAAAACAAACGACAACCTTGATAATATTTGCATATCTTTTTCTGAAAGTTCATTTTCAGTTTTTAAAATTATATATCTAACACCTTCAATTTGTTCAATACCTACATTTATGCACTTAGTATCAAATTTTTGAGCTGCAATTTTAAGTTCAGCTACAGCTAAATTACCGGCATAATTATAATACACTCTATTATGTCCCGGATTTTGGAGTAATAAATAATCAGTCATATCTTATTCTTTAAGACACATATTTAATATTTATATATCAGAATTTTCAATACATAATTTTCAACACTCATTTCAAAATTGAACATTGATATTGAACGATATTTTCAAATATTCAATTTTCATTACAGAATTCTCAACACTCATTTCAAAAATTGAACATTGATATTGAACGTTGAATATTCTTTTTAAACCTCATTCAAAAATTGAAGTGAGCTCTTTATTTGATGATTTTATTGAACATATAAGGTGAAATTACTTTATTTGTCATAAAAAAACCGCTAAATAAAAATATAACGGTTTTAAATGTATAATATTTTAATTTTGAGTAAGAAGAACAATTGCAGTTATAATAGCAGCAACTAAAAGAATAAGAAGAATAATCTTCATTGCACTAACCGGACGTTCGCCTTTAACTTTACCTGTTTGACCATTAACCACAAAACGATAAACTTTACCTTTAAAACGATAAGAACTTAACCAAAGAGGTAAAAGTACGTGTTTAAAAGTAGTATTATTATATTGAATATTTTTAGTTAACACCCGTTGATGATCTCCACCAATATCACTTTTTATTCTATTAACAATTGTAGGATCCATTATTGTTTTGGCTTTTTCAAATCCTTGCTTAACATCTTTTTCGTAACTCTCTGATTTAAAACCTGATAAGAACTTTTTATCATAAGGAATCAATTCATTTAAATGCCAGGGTTCAAGCGAATAAACATGTTTTTCGGGTAATGTATTAGTAGCTACAACCAAAACATCATCAAAAGTAACATAAACAACGCCCGAAACCGATGTCCAGCGAGTTTTTGTTACAGTACGGGTTTGTGATTGACCGCTTGAATCGGTGTAACTTTCTGTAACCTGATAATCATCACCTCTTTGCCCACTGTATGAACTAACAGTATTAGCGTCATAAGTCCAATAAGGGGTATAAATTCCCTGCATTTTATCTGGTTTAGCATATTGTTTGGTTTTATTAGGTAAAAACCAAAGTTTTTTCATCCATTTATAAAATGCGTCAATTGCAACTTTTTGTTCAACTTTAAAAGGAGCTAATGCTGAAGGAGTTATTAAACTCTTAATCTGAGCTTTTTCTTTAACCAATGGTGTTCCACAAAAAGGACACTCAGAAGCAATAACTTTAGAATCAGTACTTGTTTCGGCTCCACAAGCTGTACATTTTATATAAGTTTGTTCATCTTTAGGCACTTCAACATTGCTGCTATCGGATATAAACTTCATATAATCTATTTCACGTAAAGCTTCTCTTATTTTATCCTTATCAACTTTAATTTCATTTTCTGTTCCACAATAAGGACATTTTAAGTTTGTGGTGCCGGGCTTAAACTCCAGTTTAGCCGCACAATTTGTACATGTGATATCCTTTTGATCAATTATTTCGGGGTTAGTATTTTGATCCATTTTTGTTATATTAACGGTTTAATGATTGATGATATAAATTATAATTCTTTGTATAATTTTTAAAGTATGTTATTCAATACTAAATGTTTGCCAAATTAATTAAGGCTGCTCCAAATAAAATAATAATTAAAATATAAATAGTAGTAAATATTGCAATCCATATTAACATCGCTTTAGCCCAATTTTCTTTACTTGGTTTTTCATTTTTGCTAAAAGCCCAAACAAAAAGCATAATAAAACCAACAAGAGGGATAGCCATTATCAAATACGTAACAATCCATTCACCAATTGTAACATTTTGGTCTTTTAATAGCTCATTTGAAGGTTGATTATTGAAATTTTCTTCCATAACTATGATAGTTTAAAAAAAAAGCAACAAACAAATTCAAATAATACTGTTTGTTGCAAAATTATGTTGATTTTTACATTGGCGGAGGTGGTGGAGGTGCAGCCGGCATGAATATATTAGCTAATTCAGGCACTTGTTTTGCTTGCAACCAATTTGCCATTCCTTGTTTCCAGACCATCGTGTCGGGTGTAACTGATTTTTGAGCAGCCATTTGAGCGAGTTGTTCTAAAGAAAATGGACCTTGTTGGCCACCATTAACCACCGCAAAAAATTGGATCATTGGAGGTGGTGGTGGTACAGGCTGCTGATATTGATTCTGGTTTTGATTTCCGCCCATCATACCGCCTTGGTTCATCATTTGCCCCATTATTGCCATACCAAACATGTTTTCCATGCCGCCGCCACCGCCGCCGGTACCGGGGTTATTGGCAGCAGCTTCCATAGAATCAGCCATTTTCATTTGTTGATATTTGTTCATATCTCCAATCATGTTCATGCCTGTACCCATGTCAAGTTTTTTCTGCAATTCTTCGGGTAAATTAATACTATTGATAAGAAATTTTTTCACTTCCAAACCATAGTCAACAAATTCTTCTTGCAATTTCTTTTCGCAAAAGTCAGATAAATCTTTATAATTTGATGCAAAATCTAACAATGAAAGACCACTTTCACCAATAGAATCTATAAATCGAGTTACTATTAAACTTCTAAGTTCTTCAACAACTTCATCGGTAGTAAAATCGCCATCTGTGCCCGAAACATCTTTAATAAATTTGGCTGCATCGGCAATTTTAAAAGTGTAAGTACCAAAAGCCCGTAATGAAACTCTACCAAAATCTTGATCTCTAACATAAAAAACGTTAGGTGTTCCCCACTTCATGCTTTTAAACATTCGTGTTGACACAAAATAAACTTCGGCTTTAAATGGGCTTTTAAAACCATATTTCCAACCTTTTAAAGTTGATAAAATTGGCAAATTTTGTGTTTCAAGTGTATAAGTTCCCGGAGGAAAAACATCGGCAAGTTCGCCTTCATTAATAAACACAGCAACCTGAGACTCACGTACAACTAATTTTGCACCATTTTTTATCTCATTACCATATCTCTCAAATCGATAAACTAATGAATCATTGCTTTGATCAATCCATTCAACAATGTCAATCAGTTCACCTTTTACTTTATCCCAAAATCCCATATTAAATGTTTTTAATTGTTTGAAAATTTTAATAAAGAAAGAATTTTTTTTTAAAAAATGCAAATTTTTTTCTAAAATTTAAGCCTTTAGAGTTTATCAACACATAAACAATAAATTTTACAAATTTTGTTCAAAAAACATACCACTTATGAAAACCGATTTTAATATCATTAAATCACAACTATCAATCTTTTTTTTATAAAAAACAGATTGATTAAATATTGTTTGAAAAAAGTTTAACAACTTTAAACAATTTTCACTAAATAAATTTCAACTAAAATTTTTATCTTTGCTGACAAAATTACAGTTTTATGAATATACAACAAATTAAATTGCGATATGGAATAATAGGCAATTCACCGGCTTTAGATCATGCTTTAGAAATTGCTTTGCAAGTAGCACAAACCGATTTATCTGTTTTAATAACAGGTGAAAGCGGTGTGGGAAAAGAAATATTTTCGCAAGTTGTACATTCAAATAGTGCACGGAAACACAATCCGTATATAGCAGTTAACTGCGGAGCCATACCTCAAGGAACCATTGACTCTGAGCTTTTTGGTCACGAAAAAGGCTCATTTACAGGAGCTCACGAACAACGAAAAGGTTATTTTGAAGTTGTAAATAAAGGCACTATTTTTCTTGACGAAGTTGCTGAACTACCACTTGGAACTCAGGTTAGGCTATTAAGAATTCTTGAAACAGGAGAATTTATTAAAGTTGGATCCTCTAAAGTTTTAAAAACAGATGTGAGAGTGATTGCAGCTACAAATGTCAATTTTGCAGAAGCAGCAAAAAAAGGCGATTTTAGAGAAGATTTATACTATAGACTTAGCACTGTTCCTATTCATATTCCTCCTTTAAGAGAAAGAGGAGAAGATATTTTTTTACTTTTCACAAAATTTGCCACTGATTTTGCCGACAAATACCAGATGCCTCCATTAAGGCTTTTACCCGAAGCAAAACAAGCGTTATTATCATACAATTGGCCCGGCAACGTTCGACAACTTAAAAATGTTACCGAACAAATTTCAATTATAGAACAAAACAGAACCATAGATTTAAATTCTTTAAAAAAATATCTTAAAGGACTTGAAATAAACAAATTACCTGCAATATATAAACCTGAACAAAACACCGATTTTTCAAATGAACGTGAAATTTTGTTCAAATTTCTTTTTGATATAAAAAAAGATGTTGAGGAAACAAAAAAAATGGTAAGCTCAATTATTCAAGGAGCTGATATTAAAACAATTAAACGACCCGAAGCACTAACAAATTATGAATATAAAGACGAACCCGAAACTCTAATTAAAACTCCTTACGAAATTAAGACAAATGATGCTTCTAACGATATAGAGTTTTCTAAACATATTGAAGATACAGAAGAAATAATTGAAGAAAATTTATCTCTTTCTGAAATGGAGAAGAACCTAATCATTAAGGCTTTAACAAAAAACAAAGGCAAAAGAAAAATAGCAGCTGACGACCTTGGAATTTCGGAACGTACTTTGTATAGAAAAATTAAAGAATACGACATAGAACTTTAAACTAAAAAAACATAAACTAAAGTGAATAAAATTTTATCTGTAATATTTCTTTTTTTTATCTCCGGTTGCGGAATATATTCATTTTCGGGCGTTAATTTAGACGGTGCTGAAACTGTATATTTTAAATATTTCGACAATGCGGCACCGGTTGTGAACCCTAATTTAACAATTGTTTTATACGACGAAATGTACACTCGTTTCGTTTCTCAAACTGCTCTTAATTTTGTTCAGCGCGATGCTGATATCACTTTTGAAGGCTCAATTACATCTTACGATGTAAAACCTATTGACATTAAAGCAGGTGAAACAGCTTCATATAACAGACTAACTATCACAATTAAAGTTACTTATAAAAATTTTAAAAACCCTAAATATAATTTTGAAAATAAATCTTTCAGTTATTACGCCGACTATGAATCATCAAAAAGTATTGCTGACGTAGAAGCCGAACTAATTGAAATTATTACTAAAAAAATTATTGACGACATTTTTAACGCTTCAGTTGTAAATTGGTAATATTTATATTACTTTTGTTAACTTTAAATTAAACAAAAATGCAAAAATCAGATATCATTGAAATCATAAACGGAAAGAAAAACCTTGATAGTAAAGAGCTGGAAAAACTCAAAGAACTAATCATTAAATATCCGTATTTTGAAACTCTTTATAATATTTATATTAGAAACTCATTCAAAATTTCTCCCGATTTATTCGAAAAAGCTTTAATACAATTTTCAGTTTTTGTGAACAATAAAAGAAAAATGGTTGATGATATTTTTGCAACCCAAAACCAAATTGTTAAAAAAATTCAACCTAATAAAACCGAACCGAAAAATAACGGTACAACCGAAGACAAAACAACTATAGACACTCCTACTAAAGACAAAGAAAAGGAGAAGAGGATTGTAAAAAACAGTGAGAAAAAATCAAAAATGGACGAAGACATTTTTGATCCTGTTTTATATGAAAGACAAAAAATTGCACACAAATTTATTGTTGAAGATTTTGTTGTTGAAAAAGCACAAAAATTTGGTGATTTAAGAAGGTTGCTTAAAAAAGAAAATATTTCTGAAGAATTTTTTTGGCAACAATTACAAAGTGAAATTTCTGATGAGGAAAGATCAAATTCTATTATTGTTAAAGATCAAATATCAGAAATAGATAATAATACTGAAGTTGAAAAAGTTGAAGAAAAACAAAAAACAGAAGATAAAAAAGAGAATTTTGAAAAAACCATAAAAACTCCGGAAACAGATAAAACAAGTAATTCGGACAATAAAAAATCAACCCAACAAAGTAATACTACTGAAAATGATGATATTTTTTCAAAAATAGCTAAATTAAAGTCAAAAAAACTTCTTGATTTTAATGCTAATACTAAAAAAACTGAAGAAAATATTTCTGAAATTGTTGAAGGAACAGAAACTATCCCTGAAAAAATTGAAGAAAACGCAGAAATAGTTCAAGAAAACATAGAAGAGAACAAAATAGTTGAAGAAAAAACATCTGAAATTATTGACGAAAATGAAATTATCCCTGAAATAGTTGAAGAAAATGCAGAGATAACCGAAATAATTGAAGAAAAAACATCTGAAATTATTGAGGAAAATGAAATTATCCCTGAAATAATTGAAGAAAATGCAGAAATAACTGAAATAATTGAAGAAAAAACATCTGAAATTATTGACGAAAATGAAATTATCCCTGAAATAATTGAAGAAAATGCAGAGATAACCGAAATAATTGAAGAAAAAACATCTGAAATAATTGAAGAAGAAAATCATCAAATGAGTGCTGCTGATAAAATTTTACTGAAATTAAAAAGTAAAAAAAATAAAAGCTTTGCAGATAACTCAAATACAGGAACAAATAAACCAAATGTTTCAGCAAATGATATATTAAAAAAACTTAGAGGTGAAACTAAAGAAGAAATAATTGACGAAGTTAAACAAACTGAACCTTTAAATATTATTGAAGAAACTAAAGAAGAAATAATTGACGAAGTTAAAGAAACTGAACCTTTAAATGTTATTGAAGAAAATAATACCGAAACTAAAGACGAAGTAAATAAAAAACTGTCGGCAGCAGATTTAATTTTAGAAAAAATAAAAAAACGAAAAAACGAAATACCAAAAGAAAATTTAATAGATAAATTTTTAACAGAACAACCCTATATCGACAGAAAAAGAGAACCGGAAAATACCGAAGATTTATCTGTAAACAGTGCAAAAGAAACAGAAGTTGCTACCGAAAGATTAGCCGAAATTTACGCACTTCAAGGCTTAAAAGAAAAAGCAATTTCAACCTACGAAAAATTAATTTTGAAATATCCGGAAAAAAATACTTATTTTGCAACGAAAATACAAGAACTGAAAAATAAATAAAATCATAAATTATGTACACTTTAGCAGTAATACTAATACTATTAGCAAGTTTAATTTTAATCCTTATAGTATTGGTTCAAAATCCTAAGGGGGGCGGTTTAGCTTCAGGATTTACAGGAGCAAATCAATTTGGTGGAGTTGCTCAAACAAACAAATTTTTAGAAAAAACTACCTGGACTCTTGCGGTTGTTATTCTTGGTTTAAGTTTATTTGCAACTATTTCATTACCAAAACAAGAAATAGAACAATCAGACTTAACTGAAGTTATTAACACTACAGATTTTAACTCTGCACCGGTTAACCCCGTTCAAATTAATCCGGCTGATGCAAATGATCCAAATGCTGATCAATAATAAAAATATTTTTTACAAAAAAACGGGCGTATGCCCGTTTTTTTATTTCTTGTTTTTTTATTTAGTTTCTTCTGTACTTTTCTCTTCTTTAACCTCTTCCTCGGTTTCATTTTCTATTTTATCATCAACTAAATTATTTTCATTTAACAAATTATACCATTTCAAAATTCTTTTCATTGCAGATAATTTAACACGATCTTTATCGTAATCCGGAAAAAAATCTTCAAAATATTGCTTGATTTTTAAAACATCATCTTTGTGGCTCGGAGCTTGCCCACCCTCTTCCTTTTGATATATTTTAACAAAAACTTCCTTTAACGGAATTTCACCATCTAAAGTATAAACAGCTATATCTTCTAATGAGTTAACTCGTTGTGAAGCAAAAGCTTGCGATCGTTTTTTTGTTATTATAGATTCAACTACAATACCTTTGGGAGTGTTAGTAATCATCTCAAATAAATCCGGTTGACCGGAAATTGTAAGAATTTTTTTAAGATCCATTTGTAATTATTTAATAGTTATAAGTAATAAAAAACTGAAAAAATATAAAACATCAACTCTATTACTCTCTAAAAATTTTATCATTAGAATGCAAAATTATTTTTTTCATTCTATTATCAAAAATGAAATATGTATTATTGTGTAAATTATGTTTGTATTTGTATTTTTGACGAAATTTTAAACAATTTCAAAAAACTAATTCAACTGTTTTTTGCATAATTTTTTAGATAAAAAAAATAAAATGAAATTTTCGATAATTGTACCTGTTTATAACAGACCCGAAGAAATAGATGAGCTTTTAGAATCGCTTTTAGATCAAAAATATTCAAATTTTGAAGTTATTATTGTTGAAGATGGGTCAAAAATTGATTGTAAAAACATTGTTGACAAATATTCCGAAAAAATAAACATAAAATATTTTGCAAAAGAAAACGGAGGACCAGCTTCAGCCAGAAATTACGGATTTGAGAAAATTACCGGAGAATATTGCGTTTTTTTTGATTCTGATATTATTGTACCTTCAGATTATTTGCAAATTGTTTACGAGCAATTAAAAAAAGAGTATGTTGATTTTTATGGCGGACCCGACAAAGCTCACGCAAATTTTAATAATGTTCAAAAAGCAATTAATTATGCTATGACTTCCTTTTTTACAACCGGAGGAATTCGTGGAGGCAAAAAAAATCTGGACAAATTTTACCCGCGGAGTTTTAATCTCGGCGTTTCAGCTAAAGCATTTAAACAAGTAAAAGGCTTTGGAGATATGCGTTTTGGCGAAGATATAGACTTTAGCACCCGCTTATTTAAAACCGGCTTTAAATCGCGTTTATTTATTGATGCTTTTGTTTATCATAAACGAAGAACAAAATTCAGCCAATTTTTTAAACAAGTACATAACTCTGGCATTGCACGCATTCATTTGTATAAAATGTATCCCAAAACCTTAAAAGCAGTACATTTTTTCCCTGCAATTTTCACACTTGGAGTAGCAACAATACTTTTAAGCGGAATATTTTTTGTATGGTTTTTACTATTGTTTCCTCTTTTTTTCTTAATAATTTTTACAGATTCGCTCAGGTTAAACAAATCAATAATTGTTGCTTTTCTTTCTATTTGGGCTTCAACTGTTCAACTTGTTGGTTACGGAACCGGTTTTTTAAGAGCAATTTGGAATATACTAATACTCAAAAAAGAAAATTTTCAGGCTTTTAAACAAAATTTTTACAAATAAATTCAATGTATTTTAAACTTTAAACCCTATGAACTTTTTAGAAATAGCAAAAAATAGATTTTCGTGCAGATCATATTCAGATAAACCTGTTGAAAATGAAAAGATTATACAAATAATGGAAGCAGCCCGAATAGCTCCCTCAGCTCATAATTTTCAGCCTTGGTATTTTGTTGTGGTTAGCCAAAACAAAGAATTACTTAAAAAAACTCATGAAACATACCACAGAGATTGGTTTAACGATGCACCTGTAGTAATAATAGCTTATGCGAACAAAGAAAAAGCATGGACACGAAAAACAGACCAAAAAAATCATTCAGATATAGATATTTCGATTGCTATAGATCACATTACTTTGGCAGCTACAAACTTAGGTTTGGCTACTTGCTGGATATGCAATTTTTATGTGGATAAAGTTCAAGAACTATTTAATTTGCCCAAAAATCTTGAACCTATAGCACTAATCCCTGTAGGATATTGTAATAATAAGCCGGATTTAGACCGATTTGAACAAAAAAGAAAACCTTTAGATGAAATTGCTAAATTTCTTTAAAACTCAGTCAATTTAAAACATAAAATAGAGTATTGTAAAAACTCCAAAAATGAAAACAGAACAACTTTACGAAATATTCAAACAATATCCCAATATTACAACCGATAGTAGAAACGTGCCTGAAAACAGCATCTTTTTTGCCCTTAAAGGTAATAATTTTGACGGCAACAAATTTGCTGAAACTGCACTTGAAAAAGGAGCAAAATTCGCGGTTATTTCGGATAAGAATTATGCTGAACTCGAAAATACAATTTTAGTTAAAAATTCATTACAAACTTTACAAGAACTTGCCAAATTTAATCGCAATGAACTAAATACAAAAATATTTGCAATTACAGGTTCAAACGGAAAAACCACAACTAAAGAACTAATTAACAGGATTTTATCTAAAAAATATAAAACATTTTCAACTCCCGGAAATTTCAATAATCATATTGGATTGCCCTTAAGTTTGCTTTCTATAACTAAAGAAATTGAAATTGCTGTTATTGAAATGGGAGCAAATCATTTAGGCGAAATTGATGAACTTTGCAATATTGCCCTACCCGACATGGGACTTATTACAAACATCGGACGAGCTCATCTTGAGGGTTTTGGAAGCCTTGAAAACCTTATTGATACAAAACTTGGATTATTTAGAGCCATAAAAAACAAAAATGGCAAATTTTTACTTAATACAAATGATGAAAATTTATCCGAAAAAATTCAAAATTACCCAAATATCATAAACTATGGTAAAAACGAAACATCAATTGTAAAATGTGTTGAACAAAACTCTAATATTTATCTGAATTTAAAAGTATTGATAAATAACTCCACATACAACGTAAATACAAAACTAATAGGAAGTTACAATACAGATAACATATTAGCAGCAATAACAACCGGAATAATAAATGATGTTCCAATTAACGATATAATTACAGCAATTGAAGAATATGAACCGTCAAATAATCGCTCGCAACTGCTTAAAACTAAAAATAATACGCTCATTTTAGACATGTACAATGCTAACCCCACAAGTATGAAAGCAGCTATTTTAAATTTTGCGGAAATTGATCTGCCAAAAAAAATACTTTTTATTGGCGATATGCTTGAACTGGGCGAAAACGAAGTAAAAGAACATCAAAAAATTATTAATTTAATAAATGAACAAAACTTTGAATTTGTTTTTATAGTTGGAAAAATATTTGGCAAATGTAACAACATCAAACAACATTTTCATTTTGATAATATTCAGGAATTTACTAAATGGCTGGGATTTAACTCATTAAAAAATTATTCAATACTAATAAAAGCATCAAACGGTACGGGATTAAAAAAATGCGTTGAATATTTATAAAATATTAACCTAAGCAACTTAGGTTAATATTTTATAAAAAAAACTTTTTAAAGTTAAATAAGCTACTAAAAAATATTACATAGAACATCAATTTTTAATAATTTTTCTCCAAACAACTGAATTCTTGGTATTTATTTTTATAAAATAAATGCCTTTTTGTTGATTTGATAAATCAATTTGAACATTAGCCTCATTAACAGAACTTTGGGTTAAAATAATTTTACCCGATACATCTATAATTTGAACATCTTCTATGTTATTATCACTGCTAATAGTAAAAACACTAATTGTTGGATTAGGAAACACTAAAACATCAACATCATTGTTTAAATCTTCGATACCGGTAGCCTCTGCCTGAAGTAAAATATTGTCGAGTTTCCAATAAGTACTTGTTGCCGAGCCTGTTCCTGAAGAAGTATATTGAAAAGCAATATAAGCAGGTGCACTAAGAATTGCCGACAAATCTATATTTCCGGAAGTTGTCCATGATTGCGAGTTTTCTTGAGGATAATAGTAATTTAATTGTGTCCACGAAAAACTATTCGGATTTCCGGAACCATCGTAATTGGTAGAATAGAACAATTTTACTTCGGGATTAGAAATAGTATTATCAGTATATTGTGTCCAAGTATCAAAAGATAAAATTGCTGAATTAAAAGAAGTTAGGTCAATTTGAGGAGAAATAAACCAATCATTACAAGCTGCAGAACTACCATATGCATTTACTTCTAATTCAGAAGAACCACACGACCAATCTTCATCACTTGAAATGCTATAAGTAAGCCAACCACTTGGTAAACAGCTGCTAAAATCAATATCAAAAATTGAAACTATTGCTTGATAAGCACTTACAGTAATAGTGAAATTTTGTGTAACTATTGTTCCATCTTCCGAAAGAGTAAGTTCAACACTATGAGTACCAATATCCGCAGAAGAAGCAGTACCACTTAAAACGCCTGTATTATTTGCAGCATTAGCCGAAAAATTTAACCAATCGGGTTTTTGAGTGCAAGTTAAAGTTTCATTTTCAGAGTTTGTATTATAAGAAATATTGTAAGTATATAGAACATCTTCCACAGCCTCAACAACTGGTGAAGAAGTAAACTGCAAAGTATTACAACCGTCACCAAACACACATTGAACCCATTCAGGGTGATCAATATATGGATTTCTATTATGTTGAATTGCATAAACTGCATTGTTTCTGTCAATTTCTTTTTGGCTAACAGGGTCTGCTTGATCCCATTCTAAAAGCATTGCAAGCGTCCATGAAGAAAAACCATCACCACTAAAAGAAACGCCTCCCCAATCACTAACATTATATCTTGTAACAACGTAAAAATAAGCTCTGGCAAAATCGCCTTTATAAACATCAATAGGTTCAAAACAAGTTACACCACCGGAACCAGGGTATGTACAATTACCTTTTTGACTGCCGTTTGTAGAAGTATAATCTTCGCCATCATTATTCCCGTAGGGCAAATTTGATCTAATATTATTTACATAACCGTCGGTAGGGATAACAACAAACAAGTCGGCATCTGCAATACTACCGCCACTACCCATCCAACTTTCGGGAACAGAATGCTCTCGGTTGTAACAATCGCCTTCGCCGGAATATTGGCCACATTCGTCGTTGCCTCCATAATAAAAATAATAAGATGCATTGCCATTTGCATCCATAGAATACATATCCCAAACTTTATTACTTCCAAAATTATCGGTTTCTTCATAATAATCATATAAATCATCGTAACTATTATTCTGCTGTCCCGATGTAATTATACTTCTTAATTCAAAACGCAAATCGTCACCCTCTAATCCATCGGTTCCATCATAATAACCATTTGGAATTTGTGCTATTCCTGTAAAAAACAGGAAAATTAAAACTGTTGTTGTGAAAAATACTTTCATTTAAAAAAATTTTAGTGAGTTTTAAATCTTTAAAGTTAAGACTTTTTATTTAGAATTTTCAAAAAGAAAAATTTTGGAAATATAGTCTAAAAAAATTATTTTATAAAATTTCAAAATATAAATACAGCAATATAAAAATGCAAATAGTTGTTTGATAGAATTATCTATTAAAAAACATGCTGAAAAAATATTTTAAAAACAAAAATAATTTAACTTTGTTGAAAAAATGAAAAAATTACTTTTACTTTTTATATTGCTTCCGGTAATAACTTTTGCTCAAAACAGAGATTATTTCACCTATCTTGATGAGTTTGATCACAACATATTTGCACAACCCTCTTCTAAAAGTGCTTCTAATGTTCAATTTGATGATGATTACGGAGAACCTATTTATCCTGTAATTTTTGTAAAGATATCTCCAAATCAATCAGAAGATTTGTTAGTTTGTTTTTCCGAAGGGCCAAGTGCTGACCCTTGTTATGAATTTTTTTCAGTTAACAATGGAAATTATGAGTACATATTTTCTGTAGCAGGTATGGAATTATTTATTCCGGGAAATGGCTTTTTATATACCACCGGACACACAAATAATATGTTCGACAAACATAAAAAGTTTAAATTTACAGGAACCGGTGTTGAAGAAGTTCCTCAGCCATTCTATTATGTGGGATTAAAAACTCAAACTATCGAAAATATTCAGTTATATTCCGATTACAATTGCACACAAAAACTTGCAATTGTTGCAGCCAACTCAAATATTGAAGTTGTTGCAGCCGAATATAATGAAACTTGTGGTAAATTTCTAATAAAAACACCTTTCGGACTCTTTGGGTGGTGGTTATTAGATTTAGCTTATCCTGGATCTCAACAAATAAAAGGACTTTATTACGCCGGAGATTAATTTTCTGTAGCATAAAAAAAATATAAATTTGCGGTTCATTAAAAATATAAAATATGCAACTAAAAAAAGATATTATCATTGCTATTGATGGACATGCTTCATGTGGGAAAAGTACTCTTGCTAAAAAAATAGCAAAGGAATTGTGTTACTCCTATATCGACACCGGAGCTATGTACAGAGCCGCAACTTTATATGCTTTAGATAATAATTTTGTTAAAAATAATATTTTAGACAAAAATTTACTTGTTCAAAATCTCGATAAAATAAATATCAGCTTTAAATACGATACTGAATTGGAAAAAAGCATAACCATACTTAACAACAAAAATGTTGAAGAAGAAATTAGAAGTATGCGAGTTTCTGAACAAGCAAGCCCTGTTGCAACAATTGCACAAGTACGTGAAAAATTAGTTGATTTACAGCAAAAAATGGGTGCAAATAAAAAAATAACAATGGACGGACGAGATATTGGCACTGTAGTTTTTCCGCAAGCCGATATTAAAATATTTTTAACTGCTTCGGCTGATGTTAGAGCTAAAAGAAGATACAAAGAACTTACAGAAAAAGGTCAAAATGTTGATTACAATGATATTTTTAATAATGTTGTTACTCGCGATAAAATAGACAGCACCAGAGAAGAAAGCCCTCTTAAACAAGCACAAGACGCTATTTTGATTGATAATAGCAACTTATCGGTTGATGAAACCTACATAGTTGTTGCTTCTATTATAGCTCAAAGATTTGGAAACGGAGTAAAATTTTAATTTTCAAATCATGCCATTTTTAGAATTGAAAAATGTTAATATCGGTTATCAAAATCCCATTCAAAAAAACATAAACTTAGATGCTTATAAAGGGGAACTCATTGCTGTTATTGGTAAAAATGGCAGCGGAAAAACTACAATTCTAAAAACAATTGCTAAAATAATTCCCGCTTTAAACGGTAATATTTTTGTAAACAACATAAATTCTAAAGAAATTTCTATTTCAAAGTATGCTTCATTAATTGGTTTTTCGGCAATGTCATCAATAAACACCTCTAATTTAAGCGTTTACGATATTATTAGATTAGGCAGAACACCACATACTTCCTACTTAGGAAAACTTAAAAATAAAGATATTGAAGCCATTGAATTTGCAATTAAAAAAACAAATTTGTTTAATATAAGGCATAAAGAAATTACAAAAATTAGTGACGGCGAACGACAACGTACTTTTATTGCCAGGCTTATTGCTCAACAAACCGAAATACTGATTTTTGACGAACCTACTGCCTTTCTTGATGTTCAAACTAAACATAAAATAGTTTCGTTATTTAGAGAAATAGCAAAATGTTCAAAAAAAATAGTGATATTTTCAACACATGATTTAAAAATAGCAATTCAAAATGCTGACAAACTATGGCTTTTTGACAAAAACAAAATAATATCTAATTCGCCCGAAGATGCAATTTTAAATGGTATTTTTGATGAAATATTTTCGGACGAAAATATACTTTTTAACAATTTTACCGCCGATTTTGACGTTGTTAAAACGCCTGTAGGACAAGTGAAAATAAATTCAAATTCAACTCAAATTAAATATATTTGGACAAAAAATGCTTTTGAAAGGCTTGGTTATTCAATTTCGGATAATTCAAAATATACTATTAACGTTAACGATAATAACTGGACTAAAAATTATCAAAACAAACCAAAAGAATACTATTCTATTTATTCACTCCTAAAAAGCTTTGAAAATGATAATTAAAAAAATAATTCTGTTTTTATTATTTTTTGTTTTTTCTGCAAATGTTTTTGCACAAGATAAACAAATTAAAAAACTTCAGCAACTATATGAAAACTCTGATTATCAGAAATGTATAGACAAAGCCACTGATGTTGCAAGTACTTACAACCGAAACCCTATACCTCTTTATTACAGTGCCTTTTCAAACTTTCAATTGTACAAAGGTGCAACTCCGGTTCGTCAAAAATATTACCTTACTAATTGTTTAAATAAACTTAGTTTTGGTTTAATGAGAGATATTGACAGCTCTGAATTTGCGAATTTTAACGATATTACTACCGAAATTCACGACACAACTTTTGCTTATGCTATTAGACTTTGGGCAACAGACAAAGATGCTTCCGGCTTCTTTTTTAAAGCTTTAGCTTCAGTTTTTAACGATACTACACCCGAATATATTGAACTTTATGTTCCGGTGAGCAATAATTTTGTGCAATCGTTAGCCTTTAGTTCGCACCAAGGACCTGTTAACCAAGTTGATATTGCAGGAAATAAACAAGGTGTTTGGATAAAAAAATACCCCGATGGAACTGTAGAATACGAAATATTTTTTAAAAATAATCACCCGGCAGGAGTTTACAGAAAATATTTTGAAAACGGCAGAATAAAAGCCGATATGTATTTTAACGAAACCGGAAACAGAGCTTCGGCAATTATGTATAACGATCAGGGAAACAAAATTGCAATGGGATATTACACTGATAAACAAAAAGATAGCTTGTGGCAATATTTCATTCAAGATTCTATTGTTGTTTCCGAAGAAACGTACATTAAAGGTGTAAAAAATGGGCCGGAAAGAACATATTCTTTGTATTCATATCCTAATCTTTTAGAAGAAAAATTTTGGGTTAACGGCAAAATGGACAGTACTTGGTCGGGGTTTTATAGAGATGGTAGTCCAAGATTTATAGCTAATTACATCAACGGCGTTAGACAAGGAAAATATCTTGCTTTTGGAGGCTCTGACAAACCTGTTATTATTGGAAACTATAAAAATAATCTGCCGGACGGTTACTGGAATTATTGGGACGACTCTACTCAAGTTTACATTAAAATTGAATTTAAAGAAGGTCAACCTGTGGATTTAGACGACTATACTGATTATGAAAACAGCATAATTCAAGGTATGATAGACATGCAAGGAACCTTTGAAGAACCCGATGTGCAAGTTCAAAGCAGTTATGGCGATTATTAAAAATAAACAACAATAGTTTAAACTAAAAGCTTAAATAATATTACACATTTAAAATGACAAAAAATCAACAAAAATTAATCAATTCTTTAAAATTAAAAAAATACCGAAACAAAGAAAACTTATTTATTTGCGAAGGAGTGAAAATTTTTGAAACTCTTGTTAAATCAGATTTTATTATAAAAGAAATTTTTGCTGTTTCTGATTTCATTGACCAAAATTTTCATGTAAAAAAATACAACTACACCGAAGTATTAGAAACCGAGTTAAAAAAAATAAGCGAACTTACAACACCTCAAAAAGTTTTAACTTTAGTTGAAATTCCAAAAAAAAATATTGAAAATACTTATTTTAAAGACAAACTAACATTAGTATTGGATAATATTCAAGACCCGGGTAACTTAGGAACAATAGTACGTATTGCCGATTGGTTTGGTATTAAAAATATTGTTTGCTCTTTAAACACCGTAGATTTATATAGCCCCAAAGTTGTTCAAGCAACAATGGGGTCTATTTTTTCTGTTAATATTTTTTATACTGATTTAATTGAATTATTAAAAAAACACTCAGAATCAGACATTTATGGAACTTTTATGAACGGTCATAATATTTATAAACAAAATTTAAGTTCAACAGGGTTTATAGTAATGGGCAACGAAGCAAATGGTATAAGCTCTGAATTAGAACAATTTATTACAACAAAATTATCAATCCCAACTTTTAACCAAACAAAAACCGCAGAATCGCTTAACGTTGCGGTTGCTACAGCTATTATTTGTTCGGAATTTATTAGAAGATAATAATTATTGTTTAGGTACACTTATGAAATAAGTTTTTCCTGACGAATTTGTTAATTTATCGGATCTAAGCCAAGGATTTAATGTTTTAAGCATTTTGTAAGATGTACCATATTGTTTTGCAAATCCAACTAAATCAGAAATACTTGTATTAACTTCAATTACGTCAATATCTGGTAATTTGTATCCATCAACCAAACGAACATTAAAACCATATCTGCGTGGATTACTTAAAATAACTTTAAATACTGCTATACGATAAATATACCTGCTTGTTTCGGTAACTAAAAGCAAATCGTAAAAACAATCTTCTTGTTGTTTATCCATTTTAGTTGTTAATCCGGCTCTTCCGGCGTTATAAGAAGCCGCTGCTAAAGTCCAATTTCCCAAAGCATTTTTGGCATCTATTATGTATTCACAAGCTGCTTCGGTAGATTTTATTAAATCATAACGTTCATCAACCTCACTATTTACCTCTAATCCATATTCTTGAGCCGTAGCTTTTAAAAATTGCCAATAACCTTCGGCCTTTGCAGGCGAAACTACATTAACCATTCCACTTTCGGTAACAAGCAAATATTTAAAATCATCAGGAACACCGTGTTTTTTTAAAATAGGTTCAACAATAGCAAAAACTTCTTGCATACGCTTGATATACAAAATTGTTTCTGATTGCCAATACATTATTTTAAGAAACTCATAATCAACTGCTTGCTTAACATCAAAACGATCTAATGGCAAAGGTTCGCCACAAAAATTCATTGAATCAGGAACGAAAGGAGAATAAATGATGTAGTTTTTTTCCATTTGTTCATAATAATCATCGTCGTCGTCTTGCACATCGGGCGGAGTTGAATAAACAAACAGTTTAAAAACAGCAAAGGTAACTACAGCTATTATTGTTAAAACTCCGGTTGCGTATATTAATTTTTTAGTTGATTTTTTAATCATTTCAAACAAAAGTTTCATATTTATAATTTTGTGTTAAAAAAAGCAAAAAGCATTTATTTAGTTCATGGTAAATGCTACTATAAAAGCAGATAGCAAAATTTAAGTTCTTTTCAACAAGTTATTTTTTTAAAGGACAATTTTAATTAAATTTTATTGCCTTAACCGGTGAAATTTTAGTTATAATAAATGAAGGCAAAATTAACACCAAAAACGTGAGAACAATCATTCCTACATTAATAATTATTGCTTTGATAAAATTAAGTTCAAGCGGAACATAATCAATGTAGTACATTGCCGGATCAAGAGGTATTAAATGAGTAAAATGTTGCAGCAATGCTAATCCTATACCAATAAAATTACCCCAAATTAATCCTTTCATTAAAATATATAAACCGTTGTATATAAATATTTTACGTATCGACCAATTTTGAGCTCCAACCGATTTCAATACACCAATTGTACGCGTTCTTTCTAAAATTAATATAAACAAGGCTGTAATCATGTTCATTGAGGCAATAACAATCATTATCACCAACAATACTATAGCATTTAAATCTAACAGACTAAGCCAATCAAAAATTTGCGGATTAAGTTGAATTATAGAGCTTACTTTTAATTTTTCGCCATTAATATCAAACTGAAAACCAACTTGTCGCTCAACCTCATCGGTAATATTATCAAGATGCTTAAAATTATCAATTATAATTTCGTAACCGCTTACTTCTTCTTGTGCTTGATAATTCCAGTCGTTTAATTTTTCAACATCATGAATATCGGCCAAAACGTATAATTTATCGTACTCTTGCATTCCGGTATTATAAATACCAACAATTTCGTACTTCCGCATACGAGCCTGATCTTCAATAAAATACATATACAAATTATCGCCGGTATCCAAATCGGCTATTTTAGAAAGTTCTTCGGAAATAATAACTTCTTTATTTGTAACCGAGCCCTGCGAAACATCTAATCTGCGACCTTTAACGAAATTATTATCAAAAAAAGTCCAATCAAAATCATCGCCAATACCTTTTAAAACAACACCTTGAGTCTCAAACTCTGTTTTAACCAAACCTGCTTTAATTGCAAAAGTTTGCACATTAACAACACCATCTATTTGTGATATTTTATCAATTGTTGACTGTTCTTTAAGTATTGGATTAGTTTCAAGTGAATAGTTTGCATCATGTTTTGAAACAACTATATGCGAACCAAAGCCCACAAGTTTATCTTTAATAGCCGACTTAAACCCGTCGAGTATTGATACCGATAAGATCATGACAATTAAACTTAAAGCTGTAGCTATCACCGCTATACGAATAAATACATGAGATAAGCTTTTTTGATGCTTAGTATTGACCAATCTTTTTGCTATGAAAAATTCAAAATTCAATTTATTATATTTTAGCTGCAAATTTGCCTCTTTTTAGCGAAATATTCAAATGAACTGTGATATTTTTTATTTTCAAATGTTTATTTATTTTTGAACAGAATATTTAGTTCTAAAGTTTATAAAATTTACGGCAATTATACTATTTTTAAAGCAACTTATTACACGCAAATTGCATAAATTTTTATCACGTAACATATTAAATTTTAAATTTTTAAATTATGAAAAAACATTTGCTAATTCTTATTTTAGGCATTTTATTTTCAATTGGAAATACAAATGCTTGTACTAATTTTTTAATTACTCCGGGAGCCAGTGCCGATGGGTCGTCGATAATAACTTACGCTGCAGATTCGCATATTTTATACGGCGAGTTATATTTTATCCCTCGTGCAGATTGGGCAACAGGAGCAATGCTACCTATTTACGAATGGGATACCGGAAAATTCTTAGGCAAAATCCCTCAAATTGCTCATACATACCAAGTTGTTGGCAACATGAACGAAAATCAGGTATCAATAGGCGAAACAACTTATGGAGGGTTGAGTGAATTAGAATCTCAAAATGGAGCAATAATAGATTATGGCAGCCTGATTTATATAGCTTTACAAAGAGCCGAAACTGCTCGCGATGCAATTAGAATTATGGCTGAATTAATGGACGAATATGGTTACGCGAGTTCCGGAGAATCTTTTTCGGTTGCCGATCCTAACGAAGTTTGGATTTTTGAAGTTATCGGACGTGGGAATTACAGTACTAAAGGTGCTGTTTGGGTAGCTCTTAAAATACCCGATGGATATGTTTGCGGTCATGCAAATCAAGCTCGTATAACTACTTTTGAATATCAATCCGAAAACAAATGGAACGATCCTAATGCAGAAGTATTTAATTCTAAAGATGTAATTAGTTTTGCAAAAGATAACGGTTTTTTTGATGGAAGAGATAACGATTTTAGTTTTTCTGATGTATATGCTCCCGTTGATTTTGGGGGTGCACGATTTTGCGAAATTCGTGTATGGTCAATGTTTAAAGATGTTAATGAAGATTTTAAAAATAACCAAGACTATTTTAACTATGCAAAAGGTTTTATTGAACATAATAATCTTTACTTAAACGGAAATAAAAATCCGAATAATTTTGCAAGCAACCGTATGCCTTTATGGATAAAACCCGACAAAAAAATTAGTTTACACGATGTGATGAACTTTATGAGAGATCATTTAGAAGGAACAGAACTTGACATGACTCAGGATTTTGGTGCCGGACCTTATGGTTGCCCTTACAGATGGCGTCCTTTAACTTGGGAGGTTGATGGAGTTACATATTTTAACGAACGAGCAACCGGAACCCAACAAACCGGATTTTCTTTTGTTGCTCAATCTCGCAAATGGTTGCCAAACCCAATTGGCGGAAAATTCTGGTTTAGTGTTGACGATGCTGCAAGCACTGTTTACACTCCGCTTTATTGTGGAATTAAATATGCTCCGGTTACTTATGCTGAAGGTAATGGTTCTATGTTTAGTTGGGGAAACAATTCTGCTTTTTGGACTTTTAATCAAGTTTCTAATTTAGCATACACTCGTTACGATTCAATTCACCCCGAAATTCATCAGCTACAACAAGCTATTGAAGACGGATACATTGCTTATGCTAAAGGTATTGACGATGCAGCTAATGCTCTTTATCAACAAGATAAAGACATGGGTATTCAGTTTATTACCGATTATTCTGTAACTACTGCCAACAGTTTAGTTGACACTTGGAATAAATTTTATCAGTACTTATTTATGAAATATCATGACGGAAATATCATGAAAACAAGAAATATGCAAATAATGGATAATGGAAATAATAACGGAGTTCCTGCTTTTCCTAACCAACCCGAATATGGAGATGATTGGTACAAAAAAATTATTGAAGATACAGGAGATAAACTAAAATATCAAGGTTCTACTGATCATTAATTTCAAAAAAAAGTAAATAATAAAAGAGGAGGTTTGCTGATAAGAAACATTTTCAGTCAGTAAATATCCTCTTTATTTTTAAACATTTTCTAAAGGAAAACCTCAACTTTTGCATCTATCCTAACCAAACAATATTTGTAAATTTTTTCACCATCAACATTATCAATTTTTTCTTTTTTAACAGTTAATTGATATCTATAAGCAGGTTCAAATTCAAACCCACAAATATCGGCGGTCCAAACCTCCCA
This sequence comes from Bacteroidales bacterium, assembly GCA_016936595.1. Taxonomy (GTDB): domain Bacteria; phylum Bacteroidota; class Bacteroidia; order Bacteroidales; family JAFGUD01; genus JAFGUD01. The sequence continues at coordinate 23,761 of JAFGXO010000174.1, forward strand.
AGCATCTTCATCAATAACATCGGCTTCTTGAGCAAAAAAGCACGTGTTATCTCCCTCTCCGCAATCGGTATAATATCCATCAACAAATATAGTAACCTCCTTTGTAAAAACACCGTTACATTCATCACATATGACTTCTTCTTTTTGGCACGCAGACAAAAAAAACATACCGATAACAGCAGTAATTAAAATTATTTTATTCATATTTTTAGTGTTTAAAATTATTATCAAAATTAAAACCTAATAATCAATAGTATTTAAAAATTAAAAAGACTTGCTTTTAATCTGTGAAATTTATCAAAAACAAATAAATTTACAATTTTGATCGACAAAAATACAGTTACCAAAGATGCAACAAATATAGTAATAACAAGCATAATTTGGTACTTTATTGCCACATCGGGCGAGCTACCACCAAGAAGTTGTCCAGTCATCATTCCCGGAAGAGAAATCAACCCAATTACAGCAGTATTTGCAATTGTGGGATTAAAAGACAAACGCAAGGCTTCTCGCATAAAAGGCATAAGAGCTTCCTCGCGGGTTGCTCCGTTTGCTATTAAAAAACGGTACATTGTTCGCTCTTTATTCAAATTTTTATAAAAAGAACTTAAAGCGATTACATTACTTCGCAAACAATTGCCAAGTATCATTCCGGTTATTGGTATAAAATACATTGCCGAAAAAAGATTTTCTAATCTTATTACAATTCCTAAAAAATATCCATCAACAATAATCATTGAAAATAAAATTGACAAAAAAATTGGCACAATAAAAATACTTTTTTTCATATTTGAACGCCTGCCAATAGTTATTGTTGCAGCAATAATCATTAAAAGCCCCCAAATTAAATTTAACCACCAATAATTCCATGCAAAAACATATTTTAGGTACAAGCCAACCAAAAAAAGTTGAATTGTCATTCTAACAAAAGCAATAATTGTATCTTTTACAAGCCCCGTTTTGTAATATGCAAAAACCGCGATTGGGATAATTATTATTAGGTATCCCAAAGCTAAATTTAAAAGGCTAATATCTTGTGCTGAGTTCATTATTAGACATATTTTTTTGTGGGATTTTACGCAAAAAAAAGCTGCCAAAACTGACAGCCTTTTTTGTTGACCTACAAGAACTGTTTAATTTACTTGTAAATTGCTGTTATTTAGTTTTTTTTGCAAAAATAAACTTTTTTATACAAATATTATAATGTTCACAAAATTCTTAACATATTGCTTAAAACAAAATTTTTTATCAAAAATTCAGTTTTAGCAAGTATGTTATAATTAATTTGAACCAATTAACTCACCGAGTTCAAAATCATAAACTAACTCATTAGTCCCTAAGTCTGTCATAGTCCCATGATTACAAGAGACATGACGAACAGCATACAAAAGATAAGTTTTTGTATATCCACGGCTTAAAAGTAACCATAATGTTTTTTTTTCGTATTCAAATTGTGCAATTTTTTGTTTTATTCGTTTTTCCCATTTTTCAACAGAACGATATTCGTGTGTTTTTTCACCAGATTTAATTTTGTCAAACCATTTGAAGGTTAAGACAAAATTTATAATATTTACATTTGTTTCCATTTCCATGTGCTTTTTTATACATATTTTGTATAATTTTAAACTTTTTAAATTTAAATTGTTGATATAGTTTGTTTTGCCGTTTGTCTTTGTTGTCTTGTTAATATTTCTAAAAATGTTGTTTCCATTTTAAAAAGGTGCGTTTTGTTCTTCTACAACTTCCCAAATGCTAATTATAAGTAATATTTTGATTTTATTTTTCATTTGCTTTTTTAAAAAAAAATGTTTTATATTTGTCGTGTATTTAGCCTGAGGCGTTTCGGAC
>JAFGXO010000175.1 GCA_016936595.1 Bacteroidales bacterium
TCGATAGTTTTTTCATCAAGAATATTTTATTTGTTATTCTTGATGTAACAATGAATAATACAATTAAATTCTGAATATTGGCTTATTTTTTCACTAACTATATTAAATTTTTATTTATTTATTTTTACAACATATAATTATTTTATGCAACAATTTGAATATCAAATTTTTAAATAAAATATTTCTTATATCGTTTCTAAATTCTAAATTATTTTTGTATGATACAAATGGTTGATTTAAAAGGGCAATACTTAAAAGTAAAAGCCGAAATTGATGATGCAATAAACAAAGTAATTAACGAAACAGACTTTATTAATGGCAAAGCTGTAAAAGATTTTTCTGTAAATTTAGCGAGCTACCTAAATGTAAAACACGTAATTCCTTGTGCAAACGGAACAGACGCTCTTCAAATTGCTTTAATGAGCCTTGATTTGAATATTGGCGACGAAATAATTGTTCCTGCTTTTACATACGTTGCCACTGCCGAAGTTATAGGATTGCTTAATTTAATACCTGTTCTTGTAGATGTTGATTTTAATACTTTTAATATCGATGTTAATTCATTAAAAAATGCAATAACTAAAAAAACAAAAGCTATTGTTCCGGTGCATTTATTTGGCCAATGTGCTAATATGGAGAAAATTATGAACATAGCAAATGAACATAACCTATATGTGATTGAAGATAATGCACAAGCAATAGGTGCAGATTATAAATGTTCAGACAATACACAAAAAAAATCCGGTACGATTGGACATATAGGTTGTACTTCGTTTTTTCCATCAAAAAATTTAGGTTGTTACGGAGATGGAGGTGCAATTTTTACTAATGATGATACATTAGCTTTAAAAATTAAAATGATTGCTAATCATGGACAAAATAAAAAATACTATCATAAATACATTGGAGTAAATTCCAGATTAGATACAATTCAAGCAGCTATTTTAGATGTGAAATTAAAATATTTAGATAACTATAATAATGCCAGACATCTATCAGCTAAATTTTACTCAGAAAATTTAAAAGATATTGAACAAATACAAACCCCTGTTTTAAGCGATTTTTCTACACATGTATTTCATCAATATACTCTAATTATAAAAAACAATAAAAGAGATGAATTAAAAGAATTTTTAAACAACAATAATATAAGCGCAAACATATACTATCCGTTACCTTTAAACGAACAAGAAGCATTCAAATCAATATCCAAAACTTCAAATTCTTTAAAAAACACTAACGAACTTTGTAAATCTGTATTATCTTTGCCAATTCACACTGAATTAAATAAAAACACTCAAAATACAATTATTTTAAAAATTAAAGAATTTTTTAAAAACAACCAAAATTAAAGAACAATAAAAAACCCATAAATAAAACAGATAAAATATTCTGAGTATTATATAAAAAACAACTAATTTATTTGGTATTAAACCATTTAGAAATATAAATAAACAATTCTCTGAATGAATTTAGATTTAAGTCAAAATATCAATCTATATCTTGCTATAATAACTTCAATAATAAGCATAATTTTGCTTATTAGAATGTCAAATATCGGGCGTAATAACAAAGCAACAGCCAAAACATTACGACGCTTAAAATACGAAATTACAAAAATGCAAGATATTGACAGCAAACTATTTAAAGCCATTACAAACGAAGAACATGAAACTCAAAGTTGGATTGAAGAAGATGAACAAAAAAGGCTTGAAAAATTAGAACGCAGGAATAAACGCAAGCAAAAATTTAACACTAAATTTTTAGAACTCCGTAACAAATTACCAAAAGATTTAGAACGTTTTGCCGGAGAACAAGTACTTGATAAATTTGGAATAGGTGCATTTTTAATAGGTTTAGCATTATTCATTAATCTTTCGATGGAACTTGAATGGATAAATAATTTTGGGCGTTTGTTTTTTGGAGTTTCTTTAACTATTATTTTACTACTATTGGGTTATATTATTCGCAAAAAATATATCCATTTTAGTAATATTATTATCGGTGGCGGAATAGCTTCGTTCATATTTGCCGTATTTTCAGCTTATTATCAATATCACCTAATATCTTTACCTATTTGGTTAATTACAACCATTTTTATAATAGGATCTACTATAATGATTTCAATTTCGGTAAAACGACACGAAATTGCAATAATAACATTTATTGCTGCATATCTTGCTCCATTTACAGTAAACTTTATTACAAGCGATTACATAATTTTATTCTCATATCTTACACTTCTAAATTTAGGTATTTTACTATATGACTATTACCAAAAATCAATAGTTATAAACTTGGTTTCTTTTGGTTTTACCTTTATGATATACGGAATTTGGCTTATCTCAAAAATATATTTCAAACACGAAGAGCTTCCATATTTAGGTGCATTTTTATTCTTAACATTATATTATATAATGTTTCTGTTCATTGTTATTATCAACAATATACGCGAAGGAGTGGATTTTCACAAGCTGGATTTTTCCATAATGATGGCTGCCAAAGGTATATATCTATCGGTTGGAATGATAATAATAAAACAGTCGGGGCTTGATTATCAAGGACTATTTGCCGGACTGATTGCAGTTATTAACTATTCGTTTTTTCTTGCCCTGAGTAAACGTAAAGATTTTGACAAACGTATTTTGAACCAATTTTTGGGTTTAAGCATTATGTTTTTTGCTCTAATTATTCCTATTGAATTTTATGGAAAAACAATAACAATGGTTTGGGCTCTTCAGGCAATTGTTTTGATGTATGTTTCGGTAAAATCAAAACTGGAATCTATGAGAATGAGCTCTTTTTTTCTTACTGTTGCAATGGTAGTTAGCCTTTTAATTGATATGTATAATCAATATTTAAGCACATCAGGAACTCTTGAATTTATTACTCCTTTTTTTAACAGAAGTTTTTTATCAAGCATGTTAGCAATTTCATCAATGATTTCAATATTTTTACTACTACCTAAAGATGACGAGTTTTTTATTAAAAAATTAATTAAAGTAAAATTTTACAAAGGAATTTTAGGCTTATTTTTAGTGCTTATTTCATATTTTACATTCTTTTTAGAAATAAAAACAGCTGCCGTTCAGTATTATTCATCGATAGATGCAGTAGATACAGCAACAAGCATTTACAATTTATCTTTTATGGCATTAGGAGCAATTCCTATTTTTTTCAAAAAAGACAAAAGATTAGAATACTTAACAATTGGTATGGCATTTTTAGCTTATGCTTTATACATTTTTTCTTATTCGGCAACTTACGTTGATTTAAGAAACGAATTTTTATTGAGCAACAAAGTTACCGGCACTCAATTTAACATGCATTATATTGCAATTATAATGTTAATTTTTATCGTTTTTTCTGCACTAAAACACATAAAAGTTGCATTTAAAGAACCATCAAAAGCTTCCTACGCTATCATGATTATTCTTTCATTTTTTGCAGTTTACGCAATTAGCTCAGAGATTACAAATTTTTATACTGTTAAACTTTTCGAGCCTCATTTATTAATACAAGATATTGTAAAAAGACTGCATCATTTTAGCTATTCAATTGCATGGGCATTTGCATCACTTTTCTTTATTACAATCGGGTTTTTATATAAAATTCAAGAAATTAGAATTATAGCAATGTTTTTGTACGGTTTAACTTTAGCAAAAATTATTCTATTCGACTTTTGGACAGCAACTAATCAAGATTTAATGATTTCGTTTGCTGTTATGGGAGTGGTTATGCTTATCAGCTCTTTTTATTTTCAGTTATCAAAAAAGTCTGACAAAAATTCATTAAAGCAAAAAGAAGAAACAATAACAAATTAATCAATAAAAAAACATGAATTACGATATAATTATAATTGGCAGCGGTCCCGGAGGATACGTTGCTGCTATTAGAGCCTCACAACTTGGAAAAAAAGTTGCAATTGTTGAAAAAGCAGAGATTGGCGGAGTTTGCCTAAACTGGGGCTGTATTCCCACGAAAGCTCTACTAAAAAGCAGTTCAGTTGTTAAAACAATTAAAGACGCTGCAAAATTTGGTGTTAAAGTTACAGATTCAACAATAGAATTTGAAAAAATAATAAAAAGAAGTCGTCAAATTGCCTCACAAATGAGTAAAGGTGTTGATTTTCTTTTCAAAAAAAATGAAATCATTGTACATACCGGCTTTGGTAAACTTATTGATAAAAATACTGTTGAAGTAAATAACGAAGGAGAAATACAACAAATAACTGCCCCAAAAATCATTATTGCTACCGGAGCAAAATCTCGTCAATTACCAAATTTAAAAATTGACGGAGAAAAAATTATTGGTTATCGTCAGGCTTTAAACCTTCAAAAACAACCTGAATCTATGTTAGTTGTTGGTTCGGGAGCAATTGGAACAGAATTAGCTTTTTTTTATGCCACTTTGGGCACAAAAGTTACTATAGTTGAACTTTTACCAACCGTTGTTCCCTTAGAAGACGAAGAAGTTTCGGAAGAAATATTAAAAGCATTAAAAAAAGCAAAAATTAAAGTTCACACAAAAACCCTTGTTGAAAGTGTTGACTTAAACGGCGAAAAATGCGTAGCAACTTTAAAATCAGATGATAAAACTGAACAAATTGAAGCTGATATTGTTCTTTCGGCGGTTGGAATTAGCCCAAACACCGAAAATATAGGACTTGAAAAACTTGGCATTGAAACCGATAGAGGTTTTATTAAAGTTGACAAATTTTATCGTACAAACGTTGAAAATATATACGCAATTGGCGATGTTATTCCTACACCTGCACTCGCACACGTTGCATCGGCAGAAGGAATTAACTGCGTTGAAAAAATTGCCGGCATAGACGTAAAACCAATAAATTACAATAATATTCCAAGCGGAATTTTTACCGACCCCGAAGTTGGTTCGGCCGGATTAACAGAAAAACAAGCAACCGAAGCCGGATATAATATTAAAGTAGGAAAATTCCCTTTTTCAGCTCTTGGTAAAGCAACAGCAATTGGCGATAGAAACGGATTTGCAAAATTAATTTTTAATACTGAAGATGATAAACTACTTGGAGCTCATTTGGTTGGACACGGAGCAACAGATATGATTTCGGAATTAGTTGTGGCAAGGGAAACTCAAGCTACAAGTCATCAGATATTAAAATCGGTACACCCCCACCCTACTATGTCCGAAGCAATAATGGAGGCAGCTGCTGCAGCAAACAACGAAGCAATTCACCTCTAAATATAAAAAATCTTATTTTCAGCAATTATTTAGCCGGTAATTTTTACCGGTTTTTTTTTTAATTAGTCAAACAGAAGAAATTAAAATATTATGAAGCTGATTAAAAAAATAGAAAAAAAAAGACATTATACTTTGTATTAACATTCTACTTTTTAAATCCCTCAACTACGCAAATAAGTTCACATTATTACGGTATATTGATGTATATTAGCACATTGCAAGTTAAACACAACCTATTATTCTGTTAGCTGCATTCTATTATAGGTCTGTAATTTTTACAACTAATCAAAAACCGAAGTCATTTCCGGATTAAGTTTCCGGGATAAAGTATCTAAAATTTAAAATCGTTTATAAAAAAATCAATTACAATTGCTAAATTAAGTTCCTTCAGTAAAAGTAAATCTAATTTATTATTCGCAAGATTTTAAAGCGGTTGAGTATAACAGATAAATATTAATTCCATCGACAAATTAATTTGACTTTTAAATTTCCTTTTTTATAAAATATTTTTCCGCTAAACATTTGTCAATCAAGGCACACCACTGTTTTGTAGATGTTTCGTTAGTTTGTCGATTTAATAGTAAAATGTTAATTCCATCGACTGATTAATTTGACTTTTTAAACTACCTTTATTGTTAAAATTTTTCATTTAAACAATTGTCAATCAAGGCACACCACTGTTTTGTTGATGTTTCGTTAATGTTAATTTCCGGGAAAACATCAAAATGTTCTTTGAGATGATCTTCTATTTGAGCTGCTGATAATTCGGGACAAATTCTAATTTTTTTCGCACAAATTCTGTGTAAATACTTAATTTTAAAGGCATTTTGCGTGGATTGCTTATCCATTTATGAAACTCATTTTCAGTCATCTGCAAATACCGACAGACGGTTGTTCGGTCTAATCCGGTTTCGCGGGATATACGACTTTTGCTGTATTCTTTTTTATGTAATTCATGTACTTTGTACCACATAATTCGCTTTTTTGTGTTGGTCATTTATGCAATTTTTAACATTTTTATTTATAACAAAAATTGCTTTTTTTTATTAAACTGGCGATTTTTATTTGCCAAAAACTGGCGACCTTCTTTTGCGAAAAACTGGCGATTGTTCTTTGCTAATTACAATAATTATCTACACCAAGAATTTTTACAAAGTAAAGCACATTTTTCGGATAAAAACTAAACGGTTAACTTTCTGCTAATGCGGATTTTAAAAGCAGAAATAAAAAATTGTAAACTTTGCTAAAATTGCAACTACCATAAACTAAAAAAAGCAGTCAAAAAACTGCTTTTTAGTGGGCGATATAGGATTCGAACCTATGACCCCTTGGGTGTAAACCAAGTGCTCTGAACCAGCTGAGCTAATCACCCTTTTAATACTTTTGCTTTTTTATTTTAAAAGCGATGCAAAGATAAATACTATTTTTTATTGTGCAAATTTTTTTTCATTTTTTTTTCATTTTTTTTATTTGAAAAATCTTTCTTATTGATTATAAGAAATTTATACACTTGTAAAATTTCTCCTCCAATCTTCAAGTATTTTTAAATATTCTTTTTTCAGGTAGTTTTTTTCAATTGCAACCTGAATTAATGATGAATAATTTGATAGAGTATCAAATTTACATTTTGCATTTACAAAGGCTTTTTCAGCAATATCAAATCCGTAACTAAATATAGCTAACAAACCTAAAACATTTACATTATTGGCTCTTAAAGCTTCTACAGCTGCAATACTACTGCCTCCTGTAGATATTAAATCTTCTATAACAACAACGTTTGAATTTTGTGGTAATTTACCCTCTATTAAATTTTTTCTGCCATGTTCTTTGGCTTTTGCCCTAATATAAACAAAAGGGAAATCAAGCTCATCGGCTACTAAAGCACCAATAGCAATTGCTCCTGTAGCTACTCCGGCAATAGTATTTGCTTGCGGATAATTTTTTTTAATAAAATCAACAAACTGAAGCTTTATAAAGTTTCTAATTTCAGGATAAGAAAGAGTTTGTCTATTATCACAATATATTGGCGATTTTATGCCGCTTGCCCACGTAAAAGGGGTTTCGGGGTTTAATTCAATAGCTTTTATTGAAAGTAAATATTCTGCTAATATTTTCATAAGGATTTGTTGAAATATATACAAATAAAAACCTGCAAAAATAATTTTGCAGGTTTTTTAAATAAGTTATTTATAATTAATTGCTTACAATTTTTGCTTCAACACGACGGTTAAGTTGTCGTCCATCAGCAGTACTATTATCTGCAACAGGTTGATCTTCTCCATAACCTTGAGCAATTAAATGTGTACGTTCAACGCCAATACTAACAAGATAATCAACAACTGATTGTGCACGATTTTGTGATAAAGTCATATTTGAGGTTGCACTACCTTGACTATCGGTATGTCCGGATATTTCAATTACTAAATTAGGATAAAGTTTAAAAGCTTCGGCCAAACGAGTTAATTCAGGATAAGATTCGGGTCTTAAATCAGCACTTCCGGTGTTAAAGAAAACATTTCTAAGAACAATTTTTGAGCCTGGGTCAACAGGTAATAATTGAATATCTTTTATTATTTCTTGATATCCATTAGCCGAAGGAATATTAAAGTTTTCGGAATGGAACATATAACCATCGGCATTAACTGACATTCCATAGTCTTTGCCTGATGGTAACATCACAGTATATGCTCCGGTTGTTGCATTAGTCATAATTGTTTGAACAACTTCTTGTGTTGCGTTATCAATAATTTCAATGGTAGCATATAAAGGTTTCATCGTTTCGTATTCTGAAACAATACCTTTAACAACAGTTAATCTCATTGTAGAAATAACAACAGGTTCATCCATAATAAGCTCATTTACAGGCTCTTTTATGTATGCTATTAAATCATCTTCAGCATCGTTCATAATATCTTTGGGAGAGTAGAAGAAAAACTCATACATATCCATATCACCTTGATTGTCATCTTGTCCTGATGAAGTAAAATATCCGGTTTTATTATCTGCATTCATAAACATAAACATATCGTCATCGGGAGTATTTAAAGGATATCCAACGTTAACTACATCGCCCCAACGACCATCAGGTAAAATATAGGCTTTAAATAAATCGTATCCTCCCATACTATTATGTCCTTTAGAAGCAAAATACAATACACTGTCATCTTGCAGATAAACAGATTCTTCATCATAAATTGTGTTTACCGGTTTACCAATATTAACTGGTTTTGTCCAACCTGAATTAGAATTTCCTCTTCTTCTTGACATCCAAATATCTTTCCCTCCGTATCCTTTTTTTCTATTTGAAACAAAATAAACTAAGGTTGAATCTGAATTAAATGTTAAGCTGGATTCTTTATATTTTTTAGTATTTATTCTTTTAATAACTTGCTTAGGTTTAGTCCATTTATCATCACCATTTCCTTTAATTTTTTTAAAAGAAATAAAAATATTTCCTGAACCTTTGTGGCCTCTATAAACCAATACGCCGGTTCCATTAGGGTTAACTGCTACACTTGCATCATTATGTCGAGAATTTATTGGTTTATCCATTTGAGCAGGACTTTGCCATGTGCCGTGTAATGCACTTGTGTAATATACGTCTTCAAAATATTCATTAGATACTTTTCTATTTCGTTTTCCTCCAATGGTATTTGGACGACGAGAAGTAAAAAACACAACAGAATCATACGGTGCAAAAACCGGAGAATAATCTGCAAATGAAGAGTTTACACTATCGCCTAAGTTGTCTATAATTACGTTTATGGGTTCATTGGAAAGCAAAATTCCGGCTTCGCACTCACTAATGTATTTATTAACAACTGCACCTTGTTTTTTTAATTCTTTTTCAGAGAGTGCATCTCTGTATAGTTTATATTCTATTATAGCTTCATCAAATTTGGCGTTCAAATGATTAGCTCTTCCTAACCAAAAATGAATATCCTCAGTTACGGTTGCACTTAAATTAAAAGCCTCCTCAATATATAACAGCCCATTTACTTCGTCGTGTATAAGCAAATAACTAACTCCAAGTTGATAATTTATCAACGGGTTATCCGGGTTGTAATCGTAAGCTACAACAAGCAAATCAATAGCCTGCTGATAACTGCCTTTTTGATTTTGTTTATACAACTTAGAACCTTTTTTTAGATTTTTCCATGCATCATTAAAATCGATGTCGGTAGTATAAAAGTCCTTCTTATTAATTTTTACTTTTTGCTGAGCAAATGTTACTGTAACCACAAAAAAAGTAAATAGAAAAATTGATACAATTTTTTTCATAACAATATATTTTCTTTAATTTTTAATCTTAAAAAAACCTCTACAAATGTATTTAAAAAAAATAAATTCAACAAGTAATTATTAAAAAGAAAAGAAAAAAAAAATAAAACCCTATAAATCAGGCATTTCAATTATTAACAAGTTTAAATTCTTCGTAAATATCCTGTACAATTATTATTAAATCATACTCCGAAGTACGTAAAATAAAGTCTCTATCAAATTTACAATACCCCATAAATTCATCTAATTCTGTGCCAACTAATCCGGTTACCCTTGAGACAAAATTTTTGTTAAATTTTTGTGCAGCTATTTTATTCAATTCATCAATTTGCTGTTGTTCTTGTATTTTTTTAAGCATTTTTTCACGGTGAGTATAAATTGGGAGTGGTATTTGAATACCTCCTTTCAAATTTTGAGCTGATAAATTTTGATCGCCAACAATAGTCTCAACCCATTGAGTTAATTTTTTTTGTGTAATATCTTCTTCAATATCTACTTGTGAAGCTGCATATAAGAATGAATTCCATCGAGTTGAATAAATATCAATAGCTCCAATATTATACGTTTTTGGTATTAAATAAATTGTTTCGGTTATTTTGTTTCCTATTGCTTTTGAAAAATCGGGCTTCCAATCTTCAGTTATATAACCTATGCTCGAAATTCTTATTATATCATTTCGCATCAATAATATCCTAAACTTTCCGGACGTATCTGTTTGTGCACCATACCTTTTTGTAGTATTTAAAAGGTAAGCCATTGGTATGGGTGTTAAAGTTTCGGCATCAATTATTTTTCCTGTAACTACATAAATAGAAGTATCTTGAGAGAAAGAAAAAAATGATGCAGCAACAAAAAAGAATAAAAAGAATATTTTTCTCATGAGATATTTTTTGGCAAAATTAACACTTTTTTTTTACCTTTGTAAACATTCAACTTTTTTTAACATTAACATTTTAAGATAATATAATGAATAAGATTTCATTTGTGTTTAGAAACAAAATTCAAACAATTGATTTTAAGGAAAGTAAATTTACGCCTAATTCAACATTGCTTGAATACATCAGATCAAACCAAAAAACTAAAGGAACAAAAGAGGGGTGCAACGAAGGTGATTGTGGTGCTTGTACGGTTGTATTAATTGAAAAAAATGATAACCAAATTAAATTTCGTGCAATAAATTCATGTGTAATGTTTTTACCTTCGATACATGGCAAACAAATTTTAACTATTGAAGATTTAGGTACACTTAATAAATTACACCCAATTCAGCAAATTTTTATAGATGAACATGCAAGCCAATGTGGATTTTGTACTCCGGGTTTTATTATGGCATTATTTGCTCAAAAAGCCGATAAAATTAATTCTTCAAAAAGTGAACTCGTTGAAGCTGTTTCCGGAAATTTATGTAGATGTACCGGTTATCAACCTATTGTTAATTCTGCTCAAGAAATTTCAAAAATCACTGATTTACAGTTGTTTAACACTTTTTTGCGTGAAGATTTAATTGATAAAATTAATAAATCTGATACTATTTTTATCAATAAAGATATTTTTAAATTTTTTATTCCTTTTTCTTTAAAAGAAGCTTTAAAATTAAAAGCAGAAAATAAAAATGCAATATTAACAAGTGGAAGCACCGATTTAGTTTTAAAAGTTACTAAACGTAAAGAGCCTATTGAAGAAATTATTGATATTTCATCTATTCAAGAAATTCAGGGTATTTTAGAAACAAAAGATGAATTTATTATTGGTGCAGGTACTAAAATTGAAGATATTTATCAGTTTTCCAAAGAAAATCTTCCGGCACTATCAAATATGTTAGCATATTTTGGAGCAAAACAAATAAGAAACAGGGCTACTATTGGTGGAAATATTGCTACAGCCTCACCTATTGGTGATTTTTTGCCGGTTTTATTTGCGTATAAAGCTAAAATTGTAATTTCAGGAAAAAATGAACGAACTGTTGATGTAAATAATTTTGTTACCGGTTACAGACAAACTATATTAAATCCTGACGAGCTTATTAAAAATATTATTATTCCTAAATTTTCTCCAAATCAAATAATTAAATCATACAAAATTTCAAAACGACTAAATCTTGATATTTCAACTGTTAGTGCCGGTTTTAATTTAATTGTTGATAAAAATAATAATGTGTCGGATATTTTACTGGCTTTTGGAGGAATGGCTGAAATGACAAAAAGAGCTAAAAAAACCGAAAATTTTATGTTAAATAAAGAATTTAACGAAGAAAATATTGTTATGGCAAGTAAAATTTTACTCACAGAATTTACGCCTATTTCTGATGCTCGTTCTTCTAAAGAAGCTCGAAGTATTATGGCTAAAAACTTATTGATTAAGTTTTATCAGGAAACAAAATAATTAATGTTAAAATTTTAGATTAATAATGAAATCTCAATATCACGAAAGTGCAAAATATCACGTAACGGGTGAAGCTAAATATATCGACGATCTAAAAATTAGTCCGAAACCTTTAATGGGTTTTGCATACACAAGCCCAATTGCAAAAGGAAGACTAAAAAGTTTTGATTTAACTAAAGCAAAAAAAGTTAGCGGAATTCATGCTATTCTATCGTATAAAGATATTCCTGCTTCAAACCGGATTGGTGCCGTAAAACACGACGAACCTGTTTTGGTTGACGATGAAATTAATTACATCGGACAAGCTTTATTTTTAATTGCTGCCGAAAGTGAACATGCCTTTTTAGAGGCACAAAAACTAATTGAAGTAGAAATTGAAGAACATACACCTGTAATTTCAATAACTGATGCCAAATCAAAAGGCTTACTACTTGACACAACCAGAAAAATTGAAAGAGGTAATCTTAAAGACGGTTTTAAAAATTCTGACAAAATAATTGAAGGGAAAACTTTTTCGGGAGCTCAGGAACAATGGTATCTTGAAACCCACGCATCTGTTGCTGTTCCGGGCGAAGGAGATGAACTGAAAATATTTTGCTCTACACAAAATCCGAACGAGGTTCAAATGTTAACAGCCGAAGTTTTAGGCATTGACGCAAACGAAATTGAAGTTGAAATTAGAAGAATGGGTGGTGCTTTTGGAGGAAAAGAAACTCAATCTGCAATTTTTGCAATTTGGGCTTCGCTTTTAGCTACTAAAACAGAAACACCTGTAAAAGTTAGGCTCGAAAGACACATTGATCAACAAATTACAGGAAAAAGACACCCTTTTGAAACTTCATTCAAAGTGGGTTTTGATAAAGAAGGACGTATTTGGGCTTGCGAAATAGAATTTGATGCTAACGGAGGTGCATTTGCCGATTTAAGCATGGCTATCCTTGAACGTGCTCTTTTTCATGCCGAAAATGCTTATTTTATCCCTAATATTAAAATTTTAGGCAGTGTTTGGCTCACAAATATTCCCCCAAACACCGCTTTTAGAGGATTTGGTGGACCTCAAGGTATTTTTAACATAGAAATAATCATCGAAAAAATTGCACGTGCTTTAAAAAAAGATGTAACCGAGATACAATATATCAATTTTTATGGTAAATCCGAACGAAATATTGCACCCTACGGTCAAGTTATTCAAGAAAATCATCTCGAAAATATATGGGCTAAAATTCACAAAAAATCTGATTATTATAACAGAAGAGAAGAAATAAAAAAATATAATATTAAAAACAAGTATTTAAAACGAGGTATTGCACTTACTCCTGTAAAATTTGGGATTTCATTTACTACTGCTTTTTTAAATCAAGCAGGTGCTTTAGTTCATGTTTACGCCGACGGAACTGTTTTAGTTAATCACGGAGGTACAGAAATGGGACAAGGTTTAAATACTAAAATGCAAAAAGTAGCTGCTGCTGAATTTGGTATTGATTATGAAAAAGTAAAAGTTAATGCCACAAATACAGCCAAAGTACCCAATGCCTCGGCAACTGCTGCTTCTACCGGTGCCGACATTAATGGAATGGCGGTAAAAAATGCAGTTGACAAAATAAAATTAAACATTGTTGAGGTAATTTCAGCTCATTTTAATTCAAAAAATAATGATAATAAAACCTTAGCAGAAAATATTATTTTTGAAAATAATTTTATCATCGATCAAAAAAATCCAACTCGAAAAATTGAATTTAATAAGGCTATGCCATTAGTCAGACTATCAATGAAAAGCCTAAGTTCATCAGGCTTTTACGCTACTCCGGGCATAAAATTTGACAAAGAAAAAGGAGTTGGAACACCTTTTTTTTATTATGCTTACGGAATGAGTGTTACTGAGGTTGAAGTTGATCTTTTAACAGGAAAAGTAGAGGTTTTAAGAGCTGATATTATTCACGATGTTGGTGATTCTTTAAACAAAGATTTAGATATTGGCCAAATCGAAGGAGCTTATGTACAAGGTTTGGGTTGGGCTATTCTTGAAGATCAAAAATGGAACGAAAAAGGCGTTAATATTACTCCTTCGCCCGACACCTATAAAATTCCGGCAATCAACGACATGCCAAAAATTTTTAATGTTGAACTTTTAGAAGATGTTTCGTTCAAAAAAAATATTAGGGGAAGTAAAGCAGTTGGAGAACCTCCTTTTATTCATGGACTTTCGGCTTGGTTTGCAATAAAAGATGCTTTATGGGCTATTTCTGATTATAATATTGAACCTAAATTGCATTTTCCGGCTACTAACGAATATATTATTATTGAAGCTGAAAAGATTTTAAATAATAATGAGAGCTAAAAAAATTGTAATTACAGGAGCAGAATCAACCGGAAAATCAACGCTAACTAAACAACTTGCAAAACATTATAATACAAACTATTTAAAAGAATATTCCAGAGAATATGTTGAAAATTTAAAAAGAAAATATACTTATGATGATGTGGTTATTATTACTCGCAAACAAATAGAACTTGAAGAACAAATTGCTAATAACTCAAAAAAAATATTCTTTGTAGATACGAGTTTAATTGTTTTAAAGGTCTGGTTTGAAGTTGTTTATAATAAAATTCCCGATTGGTTTGAAAAAAAAAATCGTGAAACATTTGCAGATTTTTATTTACTTTGCAATAACGACTTAGATTGGATTCCTGATAAAGTAAGAGAAAACAACGGCCAAATGAGAGATTTTTTGCACGAAAAATATAAAGAAAATTTGGAAAATTACAAGTTAAATTACTCAATTATTTCTGGTAAAAACAATGAAAGAATACAAAAATCCGTTATTGAAATAGATAATTTTTTAAAAAACAATCAACTATGAAATATTTTATTACTGCTCTTATTCTTTTTATAGGTATAAAAACTTTTGCTCAGTTACCCGTTGACTACGGCGACGAAACCCGAAGAGTTTATTGGTTTGATATTACAGTAAAAAAAGTGAAAGACCCGCAAACTCAAATTTCATCTTACAAGGTTTTTAGAATGGGTACTCGGATACAATATGGCTCAGCTATTGAATACGATAGATATTTATGGAACGGATTATCCAATGGTTCAAGAATTGCTATTGGGCCTTTTAATTCAATTGAACAAGCCGAACGAGCTAATAAAATATACGACCTTACAAATGCAAGACAAGACTCCGCTTTGATGTCCGAAAATACTACCTACTATTGGTATTTAGTAACACTCAATCAATCAAAACGTCTAAGATCTTATCAATTTGAACGCATTCCGGCAAGAGTGGTTTCAGGAAACTATTCCGACTTTATTGATTTAATGGACGCAAGTTTACCTGTTAATAAGCTCATTATCGGTCTTTTTGAAGACGTGCCGGAAGCTGAAAACTCAAAAAGAGTTTTTAGATTAGAAGAATAATTATTATTAATAAAAACCATAAAAATTTCAGTTATGAAAAAAATCGCAATTTTAACATTTATTTTTTCTATTTTTTTTATGTTATCGTGTCAAGAAGAAAACGATGTTTCAAATAACGAAGACTCTTCTTTTGTTAGTCAATCGTATCCAACAATTGGAACTTTTTATGCCACAAGTGATGAAAGTATAGTTGTTGCAAATCCGATAATTTACGATGTTATTGTAAAAAACACCGATCAGACTGACGATTGGGCAGAATTTTGCTTAGCAAATACAGACGTTGAAGCTATTTGTAACATTATTTACAATGCTGTTTATCAAGAAAAATTAATTGCCTACCATTATTTAAATGATTCTATTTTTAGCATTGCTCAAGTTAAAGAAATTGAAAAAGAAAATACTCCCGACAAATTAGGTAAAATTCAATTTGAAGAAGAATGGTATTTTGACGAAACAAATTTGACCATGTCTAAAAAAGTTTTATCAATTATTATTGGCTATGAAATTAAAAACGATCAAGGAGAAGTTTATGGATATAAACCCGGTTTTAAAGTATATTTAGATAATGATCATAACCTTGTAACAAGATAATGAAACCTTATTTATTATTATTATTTGTTACATTATTTTTTTTAAGTGGGTGCTTAAAATTCAATCACGACGATGTTTCTAAAGTACCCACAACCCCTTCAAATAATACATTTAAATTAGAAATTAAAGGCTTAACCGATATTAATATAGCTTCACAGCATTCCATTAGTAATTGGTATAGAGCTTATTCGTCAGTATTATATTGGAAATACTTAATATCTTCAAATATTTCTCTACAATACAATCTGCTTGACAGCGCAAATAAATATCAAGTAGAATATTTTGCTGATAATACTTGGATACGTAAAAATTCTTTGATTTACGATTCTTCTAATTTTGAAGTGTTTTTGTATAGCACTATTGAAGCTGATAGTTCAATTCTGTGGGAAATGTTTTTATCTGAAAATCAAAATAATACTTACTTAGTTTTACAAGGATATACAAGCAAAAATAAAAAACAAGGTAACTGGTATTTTTACAAATATGTATTTAAACCTATTTCTGTTTTAAAAGTTGATTGGCTTTATACCGACACTTCTCTTAGAATTATTTATTCAAATATTTATGAAATAAGTGATAAATTCGGGTCAAACCTTCTCGTTGAATATCTTTCGGATCCTTCTAAAAATTCCTCATACAATATTTTAATTAATTTGAATAATTCAGATTTTACTGCAACTACAAAAATTGAAATTGATTCAACAACTAAGCAGGGTAGAATATATGATTCAATATATTTTAATGATACGTTGTGGCATTACTGGAACTCAAATTTTGAGAATATTCCTTAATAAAAAAATATCTTAATCGTAGAGAAGGTATTTTTCGCGTTTTACTTTAAATTCGTTCAATTCAACTTCCCAACTTTGTTCTATTTCTTGTAAACTTAATCCTATTTTTATTAATTCTATAACCTTATCATTTCCCATCAATAAATTAAACCAACGCGTATTTGTTATCAATTCAATATCAGAGCCGCATAAAGTATGAAATTGAAGAAAATATTTAAGTGTAAATTTATGATTTATAGATTCTTGCTGCAAATCAATGCCATAACATAAATTACTTTTTTGTACAGGATTTGTTTGCACGTTTGGAATATCATGGGGAGTAAAAGTAAAATCGCCAAATCGCGGGTCGGGGTATCCAACTATCTGAAAAGGGAAATTAGTACCTCTGCCAACACTAAATTTTGTGGCTTCAAAAAAACATAATGAAGGATAAAGTCTAATTGAAATATCATTTGGCAAATTTGGAGACGGTTTTACGGGCAAAGAGTAATGTTTATTGTGATTATAATTTTTAACTTTAATAATTGTTAATTCACAAATTCGGTGATTTGTCAGCCAACCTTCGCCATTAATCATTTGAGCCAATTCAGCAGCAGTCATGCCATAAACCACAGGAATAGGCAACATTCCAACAAAAGATCTAAAATTAATCGTATCTAAAACCGGACCGGCAACATAATCTCCATTTGGATTAGGTCTGTCCAAAATTAATAATGGTTTTTTGTACTCGGCACAAGCCTGCATCAGCTCGAACATTGAACTAATATAAGTATAAAATCTAACTCCAACATCTTGAATATCATAAATAACTATGTCAACATCTTCCAAATCTTCTTGAGAGGGTCTTTTTTTATTTCCAATCAACGAAATAATAGGTAACCCAGTTTTTGAATCAATATTGTCATTAAAATTTTGACCACGTTCTTTATTTCCTCTAAAACCATGCTCGGGTGCAAATATTTTTCGAATATCTATACCTAAGCTTAAAAGAGTATCAACAATATGTGTAGTGTCAACTAACGAAGAATGATTAACTAATAAGGCTACTCTTTTATTTTGCAATATAGTAATATAATCATCTAATTGAGAGGCTCCTACATATATCGCAGTATCAACAATTTCTACAACTAAACTATCTAAATTATCAGAACTCGAAGATTCAACACCGCTTGAGCATGAGAAAAAAACTACAACTAACAACAAATAAAATATTTTTTTCATGTGATATTTTTATTAAAAAAACTTATTAACTTTTATACTCCAAAATCATTAAAATTGAAAGATTATGGTGTTTTTTCAGCAAATAAGTTTAATATATAATTAAAA
>JAFGXO010000176.1 GCA_016936595.1 Bacteroidales bacterium
AAATCAGGAATGAAATAAACAGAAAAACACCATTTAAAAGCAATACAAAACCTAAATGTTTGATTATTATTTCTTTTTTCATTACTTCGTAGTGTTATGATTTGTAACCAATCGTTGCAATAAATCACTAATTGCCTGTTCTAATTTCTTAATTTCATCATTTGATGTGATGTTGCTTCGCAATTTATTGTCACCGTCTCTGTAATTTGTTACTGCTTCGGCTAATTCGGATATCGGATTAACAAAATACCTTGTGATGAAAAAATTTAAAATCAAAGAAAAAATCAAAGCGGCAATTATTGAGACTATTCCGGGCATTATGGCTCGCTTCGATTTGTCTCTCAATTCTGACGCTTCGTTATACATACTTGATTGGTTTAATGTCATCAATTCGTTTACTGCAAGTTTTGTATCCGCAAATTTTTTGTGAATATCGTCTTTATACCACGAAATGTTTCCCTGCTTATCGGTATCAACTATCGGACGTTCCCAACTCGATTTGTAGGTTTGGTAAGTTGTTTCTATTTTTTTGATGTATTCTTCTTCGTTGTTTTCAGTCAAATTATTTTTTGCTGTTTCAAATGCCGACATAAAAAGGCTGTCTGCCGATTTTAGTATTTCTCTACCTTCTTCCCACTCTCCTAACATCAATAATAAAATTCCATTGTCTTCGCGTTCCAATGCTTCAAGCATGGTTTTTGATGCTTCGATGGATTTATAATTGTCTTCTATTAAACCGTGTACCGAATTGCTCAATCGCCTTAATTCTACGATTGAAATTGTTCCTGCTACTGCAAGCATTATAATAAGTAGCATAAAACTTGCGAAAATTTTGAGTTTTAATGTCTTTTTCATTTTTTCTTTTGTTTATTACTTGAAATACCGTTTGTTGCAATCATTATACTCTTAAAATAGGTTTTAAATCTATTTACTTTGTCAACTAAATTATTATAAAATTTACATCTGTTTTTTCTGTTGTGTCATTTTTTTTTATCATATAATCAATTGTTTCCATTAGTTTAAGGCTTATATTATTGTTCAGACATTTTCGCACAAGTTCACCTGTTGTTTTGTATTAATCAATTGTGCTGATGTAAATACTATCGTGCTTGCTTGTATTTTGGATATTTAATGTTGCTGTTAATCTGAATTTAGTATCTTTTGTTTCGCTGTAAATTTCGGAATAAATTGGAACATAAACAGTATCACTAAAAAATGATTTTGGAATTTTATCATCATTTTTATGAGGTTCCAAAATATTTTGTCCTTCTGTATATTGATATTGATCTAAATTTGTTTGATTTAAAATATTTCGTTATCAAAATACTGGAAAGCATTATTGTCATTTGTAAGCTTCCCCCAAAAGATAGGACAACTTTTATTTAGAACTAGTATAATTTTTTTTCTTGTAAATTGTTGTTTTATCAGTAGTTTTTACTACCGAAAAATTATTTTGAATTATTTGCTTTTGGTTGTCATCAACTTTGTTCAAATCATTACCAAAAATAAAAATATAGTCATAATTTAGTAAATCTTGTTTTAATTTTATTGCGTTTTGTTTGTATATTAAGGGAAAATAATGCATTTCTGCTTCATAATTTTCATGAACAAAAATGGTTTTATCAAAGGATAAATAATTTAAAAAATGAGGTTCTAACCAATGATTTGAGGTGTTAATTGGATAAACGGTTGAATTTTCTTTAATATATTCAGCAGATTCATAAATTGCTTTTGCATCAGCATTTAATGATTTTATTACACTGTAATAATAGGTAACCAATACTAATTGTAAAGATAAAATTAAAATTAAACCGCTAATTTTTAGCCAATTAACGATTTTATTTGTTGCAATCCAGCTAATAAATACAAAGAAAAAAGCCAAACCAAAACGATTAGTTACGTTGCCGGCACCGGCTAAAAAATTAGGAAAGGTAATAATTACGGTCAACATAATAAAAGTTAATACTAACCAAAAATCAGAAAAATTAACAATTTTATTGTATCTTTTATTTTTAACAAACTCTTGTATTCTTTCGTAAAAAATAATAAATGCAAACAAAAATAAAACATAAAACATTTTTGTGGTATAAGCTATTTCTTTGTTAAAATCATAAACAATAATAGGTCTTATACTTTTTATAAACGCACCAATTCCAATTTCGGATAAATTATGGCTTGTAGCCACATTTGATTTTGTACTTAACACATGTAAAAGTATCAAAATTAAAAATGGCAATAATAAGATAAATGTTATAATGCTTTTTTGCAAAAAATAGGTTATATTTTCTTTTTTATGCTGTTTATTTATTACAGGAAATATTAATTCCCAGATATAAAAACAAGCAATAATTAAAACAGTAAAAACAAAGCCAAATATATGCGTAAAGTATAACAGTAAAAATAATCCCAATAATTTCAAATAGTATTTATAATCTTTTATATTTTGACTGTTATTAACTATAAATCCTATAATAAAAAATCCTATAATAAAGCTTAAACTGAAATTATAATATCCCAAACAAAACATAAAATGATAAGTAAACGGAAAAATTAAAAAGCTAAGAAAATTATCTGTTGGGTTAAACGATTTTATTAAATATCTAAACGACAAAGGTAAAGCAATAAAATAAATTGCTAATAATATTTTTTCGGCTATATAGCCTTTAAAAACAAAGCTAAAAACAGATAAAATAATATGACCTCCCCAGTTTGGAACTATTCGGGGGTTAAATTCGTAAAATTGATGATAAATGCTGTTTTTATTAAACAGTAAATCGTTAATAATATTGGCATTATAAAGATGTGATGCTCCGTCCATTGAGGGAAAAAATTGAAATAAAAGTACAGGTATTGCATTTATCAGTGCAAATCCTATAAAAATAATTAGTTCATATTTGTAAAATAATTCTTTTATTTTCATTTTTTATGCAAATTAAGTAAATTGTTGTCGTAGGTTAAATTTATGCTAAAATACTAAAAGCTTTTTGTTATATAAGTAATAAGTTTTAGTATTTAATTGATGTGTTTATAAAAAGGTCGTTGAAAAATTATAAAATATAGTAAATATTCATTTTTAAGCAAAATTTAATATCTGCAAAGATAGTTTTTTTAAAGATATTGTAAAAATTGTTATTTTTCTTTTAAATCATCTATTTGTTGCAGTAAATCAATAATTTAAAGAGTAAGTTCTTTTTTTTTGCATTTGCTCCACATTTAATCCATTAATAATATGTATATCTGATAATTGTTAGATATATTGCTTTACAATTTAATTATTTTATCAAAAAAACAAAACTTTTTTTAAAAAAACAAGGCTTTTTTTTAGACGAACGGAAATAATATTAAACTGTAATAATGTTAAAATACTAATATATCGGTGTTTTTAGATGTTATTTTTTTTTTTAACGAAAGGATTATTTTGGAGAGGATAAAAAGTCAGATACCGAAAAATTATCTAATTATTTAATTTACATTGAAAAATATAAGATGTTGAGATTGATAGTTTTTCGGTATCAGATAAAAAACATTAAAAAGTATAAGAAACACCAAGCCCAAAAATTTCTTTAATTTGTAGTCGTTTTCCTTTTCTTCCAGTTAAAGGATCAACTAAAATTAAAATATCATCATCATAAATCATTTGAGTAGAGAACGTTACAGAAATAAATTTAGTTACTTTTAAAGATGCCAACAAATCAAAATTAACATCAATATTTTGCGGATTGTGTAAATAATTAGAAAATAATCCAATTTTAGAATTAATAGTTAAGTCGTCGGTAATTTTTTTTGCCATTTCAATTTTAATATATGCTCCAAATTCATTACGCACAGTTTTACCGCTATCAACACCAAAAGCTCCCACGGCCGACAAATCAGGGGCCATAACAAAAGTTGTTTTTGCTGTTAATGGCGAAGTATAAATCGAAAATTCACTGTTAGGTAAGTAATCAATACCCACCGAATATAACATGTAAGCAGGAGCTAAAAAAGTAGAAACGATGTTTGAATCACCGTTGTCTAAATACTCAAATCCTTTGGTCATTTGAGTGTTAAAATTAAAAAGTCCGGTGTAATAAAATTTATTAGTAGCTTTATAACCAAATTTTGAAGCAAAATCAATTTTATCGTCAGTTTTTCTAAAAGGTAAACCCATATTTTTTTGAGTACCATACCCTAAATCTAATGTGCTTTTCCACGAAAGATTATTTTTAGCATAATTTGCATGAAAACCAAAAACTCCGTTAACTGCAGCAGAGTTATTTCCCCCAGCCGACCAGTATTTGAAACTTGTTTGATTAAAGGCAATATTTGAAATACCACCAATTTCCCAGTACGATGTGTCAGGGTTTTGAGCGTTTAAGTTGATAAAAATCA
>JAFGXO010000177.1 GCA_016936595.1 Bacteroidales bacterium
GGAGTTTGGACTATTTATGTGAAAGACTTTTTAGGTGTTGATGATGGTTATATTTTTGAATGGGGATTAGAATTAGATGAATCTCTTATGCCCGGTCAATGGGATTACACAGCTGAAATTGTTGATTATGATTGGACTGGTGCAGGCGTAGTTGAAGCTCATCCAACAGGTGCTGAAACTTCTGTTACTCCGCCTTCTTATGGTAATAATATTTATACTCTTACTGTTACTGATGAATATGGTTGTTCAACCGATCAAGATGTAACTGTTACCCTTTTGCAATGCGATGGAGTTTGGACTGGTGATGTTTCAACCGATTGGTTTACTGATGCTAACTGGGGACGTGGTTTTGTGCCTGATGGTTCTTGTGAAGGTGGTTTTGGACGAAATGTAACAATTCCTGATGTTTCTTCAACTTCGGGTAATTTCCCTGTAATTGCAGGTGTTGCTAATTGTGATGATTTTACCGTTGACGCAGGTGCTAATGTGAAAATTGCTCCCGGAGGTGCTTTAACTGTTTGTGGAACAATGACTAATAACGGTGGAAATGCAGGTGTGGTATTGTTGTCTGATGCAACAGGCGATGGCTCTCTTATCCATAGCAATACAGGTGTTGTTGGAACAGTTCAAAAATATATACCCGGAACAAGATACCATTATATTGGCTCGCCTGTTATTGCTGCAACTACTACTGGTATTGGTGTTAATACAACTCAATTTTACAAATGGGATGCTACTATGCATTGGAACGGTATGGGAGGAGATCCTTATGGAACTCCTTCAACCATCGACTATGCTCCTTGGGGAACAACTTATTCAGGCAATCTTGATAATGGAACCGGTTATGCTTATTACCACGAAACTCAAACATTACAATTTGTTGGAGAAATTAATGTGGGGGATTATAACTTAACATTATTTGATGAAAGTGGAAATACTGTAGATCCAAATCAAGGCTGGAATTTAATTTCTAATCCTTATGCTTCAGCTATCGATTGGGATTTAGTTGTAAGTGCTGGTTGGGATAATGATGTTGAAGGAGCTATTTATATGTTTGACGATGATGGTTCAGGATATCAAACTAATTACAGATATTATATTCCTGGAGCTGTTGGCTCTATAAATTATGGAATAGGTACACAAGATGCTACTCAAAGTATTCCTGTTGGGCAAGGATTTTTTGTAAAAGCCGCTAAAGATAATAAACCTCTTGCTTTAAAAGCTGCTGATAGGGCACATGCTTCTCAGGCATTCTATAAAAACAATCGCTCTTATAACAATTTGATGAGGTTGAATGTTTCAACTCAAAATTACTCCGATGAGTTGGTTGTTCGTTTGTTAGAAGATGCAACCTTTGAATATGATGGTTTATTAGACGCAAGAAAGCTGATTCCTACTAATCCGCTTATCCCTCAAATTTTTGCAATTTCTGATCAAGGCAACAATATGGCTATTACTTCTTTGCCTATGTACACCGATACTTCTAATGTGATGTTGTGTGTTGTTGCAATGCCCGGAAACTTAACTATTTCTGCAAGCGAATTTACTTTTGAACCCGACAGAAAAGTATTCTTACATGATAAACAAGAAGAAGTTTTTGTTTCTTTAATGGAAGATGAGCAGTATAACTTCTTTTTTGAAGGGGGCTTAAATTCTACTAGATTTGAATTGCTATTTACTGCAAATCAGGCTCCTTATATAAATATTCAAGTTGATAATATTTCTACTTTAGAAGATTATTCTTTTGATTACACTTTAAATCAAAGTACTTTTATTGATCCTGACGGCGATTTTGAACTTTCTGCTTCGCTTATGGGTGGATTAGAGTTGCCTCAATGGTTAAACTTTGACCCAATAAATAATGTGTTCTGGGGACAACCTGATAATTCCGATGTTGGAGTTTATTATGTTCAAGTTACTGCTACTGATGAGTTTGGTGCATCTGTTTCCGAAACTTTCTCAATAGAGGTTATTAATACTAATGATGAACCATTTTTAAATATTCCAATACCCGACTTTGACGTTTATATGAATGAACCTATTGTTATTAAATTGCCTGCCAACACTTTTATTGATGTTGACGTGAATGACCGCTTTGCATATTCGGCTACTTTTAATAATGATATGTTACCTACTTGGTTACATTTTGATGAAAATAATTTGCTTTTTTCCGGTATTCCAATTAATATTTCACCCGAAGATTATGAAATTCAGCTTACTGCAACTGATGTTGCCGGAGCCAAAGCTCATGACGTATTTTTGATTTCTGTTAAAGGTGTAACCGGTTTAAATGATTTTGGAAACGTTCTTTCTGTGCATCCAAATCCAAGCATCGGGTTATTTACAATGTCGGTAAGTGATATTTCTTATGTGGATTACGATGTTTATATTTTCGATGCAACAGGAAAACTAATTTATTCTGCTCAAGCTAATTCCGATAATTATGAAATTGATTTAACAGGTGTAGCAAGTGGTGTTTATAGTATTAGAGTTGTTTTTGATAATCAAACTTTCAATAAAAAGTTAATTATTAAATAATAATTAACTTTAAAAAACAAAAAAACCGCTCATTTGAGCGGTTTTTTTTGTGATTTCTATTAAAAAATATGTGATAAATTTAATAAAGAGCCGGCATTAATTAAAAGTAATATTTCCATTTACATTTTTTATGCCGGCTGCAATTTTATTATTATCACCACTTGCATTTATGTTAGTGTTTATTGTAGTAGTTTCAGTTGTTGTTCCAATTCCTGCTTCTTTCATTTTTTCTTCAACTTTTGTTATAACCTCAGTTAATTTTTTTTCTAATTCCTCATTTTCAAATAATGCGTCATCTAAACTAACTTTTAAACTTTCAATTAAGGTTTTGTTTTCTTCGGCGGCTAATTCGTTTGCGTCCATTTTTTCGAGCATTTCTAATCTTTGTTGTGCTCTTTTATTGCCTCCAAAAGCTCCTTTTAATACTCCAAAAACCCCTTTTAATGCCGGAAGTACAATAGGATTTTTTAACAACTCTGCCGATTGTGATAATAATTGACCTGTTTGTGCAACTAAACTCATATCTTTATTTTTTTATTGATTTTTATGTTTCCAAAAATAATGAAAATTTTATAAACTTGTTTAATATTATTTTTAAAAGATGTAAATTAAAATAAATTTGCCACAAAAAGCCGTGAATTTAAAACCTATTAAAACAGCTCTTATTTCTGTCTTTGATAAAGATGGAATAGACGTGATTGTCAGAGAATTAGACAAAAATAACGTTAAAATTTTATCAACCGGTGGCACTAAAACTTTTATCGAAACTCTGGGTGTTAAAGTTACTGCCGTTGAAGAGTTAACAGGATACCCTTCAATTTTGGGC
The DNA here is from genome assembly GCA_016936595.1 of Bacteroidales bacterium. Taxonomy (GTDB): domain Bacteria; phylum Bacteroidota; class Bacteroidia; order Bacteroidales; family JAFGUD01; genus JAFGUD01. The sequence goes on from JAFGXO010000177.1 coordinate 3,365, forward strand.
GGTAGGGTTAAAACGCTTCACCCAATAGTTTTTGGCGGAATTTTAGGTCGTAGAAATAACAATAATGATATTGAACAAATCAAGGAAATGAATATTCCCGAAATTGACCTTGTTATTGTTGATTTATACCCATTCGAAAAAACTGTTGCTTCATCTGATAAAGAAGCCGAAATTATTGAAAAAATCGACATCGGTGGTATTAGTTTAATTCGTGCTGCTGCAAAAAATTATCAAGACGTTGTTATTGTTCCAAGTAAAGATTATTATGCTGATATACTGAAACTTATTACGGAAAATAATGCTAAAACTTCTTTAAATGATCGTAAATTTTTTGCTAAAGCGGCGTTTAATGTAAGTTCTTATTACGATACTGTAATTTACAGCTATTTTTCTGATGATGATATGGAAAGTTTAAAGTTTAGTTCAAATAATGGAATGGAGCTTAGGTATGGCGAAAATCCTCATCAAAAAGGCAAATTTTTTGGTGATTTTAATAAACTTTTTGATCAATTACACGGAAAACAAATTTCATATAATAATTTGCTTGATATTTCTTCGGCTGTTGATTTAATTTCTGAGTTTGATGAACTTACTGTTGCTATTTTGAAACATACAAATGCTTGTGGATTATCTTCTCGTTCTACTTTATTGCAAGCCTGGACTGATGCTCTTGCCGGCGACCCTCTTTCGGCTTTTGGAGGTATTATTATTACTAACACTAAAGTTGATTTGGAAACTGCTAAATCTATTAACAAAATTTTTTATGAAGTTATTATTGCCCCTGAATATGAGCATGATGCCCTCGAAGAATTAAAATCCAAAAAAAATAGAATTGTTTTAGTCAAAAAAGGAAATATTGAGCATAGATTGCAAGTTAGAACAATTTTAAATGGAATTTTAGCTCAACAAAAAGACACAAAAATTGTTACTAAAGATGATTTTAATTTTGTAACCGTCAGAAAACCTGATCAACGTGAAATTGAAGATTTAATTTTTGCTAATAAAATTGTTAAAAATTCTAAGTCAAATTCTATTGTTCTTGTTAACAACAAACAACTTGTTGGTAGCGGAGTAGGAGAGACCTCTCGAGTTGATGCTCTTAAACACGCTATCGAAAAAGCTCATTCTTTTAAATTAAATCTTAATGGAGCTGTAATGTCTTCTGATGCATTTTTTCCTTTTGCCGATTCTGTTGAAATGGCCTATAAAGAAGGGATTAAGGCTGTAATTCAACCAGGGGGGTCTATTAAAGATAAAGATTCTATCAATTTTTGTGATGAAAATAAAATGGCTATGGTCTTTACCGGATTTCGTCATTTTAAACATTAATTTAGTTATCGAGTTAACCAGTTAACCAGTTATCGAGTTAACCAGTTTTTCGAGTAACTTGTTACTCGAAAAACTCGAAAAACTCGAAAAACTCGAAAAACTCGAAAAACTCGAAAAACTCGAAAAACTCGAAAAACTCGAAAA
>JAFGXO010000002.1 GCA_016936595.1 Bacteroidales bacterium
TAAATAAATATTAAACCAGATATTTTTCTTTAATATATTCGTGCATTCCGGCGGCTGCTTTTCGGCCATCACCCATTGCTAAAATAACTGTTGCTCCTCCTCTAACAATATCGCCTCCGGCAAAAATATCTTCTATAGAAGACTGCATATTGTTTTCGTTTACAACAATAGTTCCCCATTTTGTAACTTCTAAATCAGATAAAACAGAAGGAACAAGCGGATTAGGAGATACTCCAACTGCAACAACAACAACGTTTACATCTATTTCTTCAATAGCACCTTCAATAGGCACAGGACGACGTCTGCCGGAAGCATCAGCCTCGCCAAGTTCCATTTTTTGGAGTTTCATTGATCTTACAAAACCTTGATCATCAGCACTATATTCGATTGGATTATGAAGATTCATAAATTCAACTCCTTCTTCTATAGCGTGTTTTACCTCTTCTATTCTTGCAGGCATTTCTTCTTTGGAACGTCGGTAAACAATAATTGATCTTTCTGCTCCTAATCTTTTGGCTGTTCTTACTGAATCCATAGCAGTATTTCCACCTCCAATTACAACAACTGTTTTACCCATTGGAGCAGGTGTATCTGCATCTTCGGTACGCAAGGCTCCCATTAAATTAACTCGAGTTAAAAATTCATTTGAAGAAAGTATATTGATACTATTTTCTCCTGGAATATTCATAAAATTAGGCAATCCGGCTCCACTTCCAACAAAAAAGGCTTTAAATCCTTCTTTTCGTAGAGTATCAAAATCTTTGGTTCGTCCAACAATAAAATTGGTTTCGAATTTAACACCCATTTTTCTGAGGTTTTCAATTTCAAAATCAATTATTCCATTTGGAAGACGAAATTCAGGAATTCCATATTTTAAAACGCCACCAATTTCGTGAAGAGCTTCAAAAACAGTAACATCATATCCTAATTTAGTCATATCGGCCGACCAAGCCAAAGCAGCAGGTCCGGCACCAACGGCAGCAACTTTAATGTTATTTCCTTTGGCTACTTCAGGAATTGAAACTTGACCACTATTTCGCTCATAATCAGCAGCAAATCGCTCTAAATAACCTATTGCAACCGGTGGCTTATTAAGTTTAACTGTGTAAAAACAACTATTTTCACATTGTTTTTCTTGAGGGCAAACTCTACCGCAAACAGCAGGTAAAGTATTAGTTTCTTTAAGTACAGCAGCTGCACCAAGAAAATCCTCTCCTTCAATTTTTTTAATAAATTTAGGGATGTTAATATTAACAGGACAACCGTCTATACAGGTTGGGTCTATACAATCTAAGCATCTTTGTGCTTCACTAACTGCAATCTCTATACTTAACCCAAGGTTAACCTCTTCAAAATTTGAATTTCTGATAAGAGCTTCTTGTTCTAACATTTCAACTCTTTCTCGAGAGGTTCTGTCTTTGGGTTTTATTGATTTTCTGAGCTCATTTCTCCATTCTTGAGCTCTTTCTTGTTTATAAAATTCTAAATCTTTCATTTCAATTTTTTTAATGAGTGTTTAATTGTTTGTAGAAGCCAAGTATTCTTCGTAAGCTTTTACTTCGGCAGATTTGTATGCACCTAAACGCTGTAACATTTGGTCAAAATCAACTTGATGGGCATCAAATTCAGGACCATCAACACATACAAATTTTGTTTCTCCGCCAACGGTAATCCTACATGCACCGCACATACCGGTTCCGTCAACCATAATGGTATTTAAACTGGCTTGAGTAAACACGTCATATTTTTTTGTGGTTAAAGCAGCAAATTTCATCATTACTGCCGGACCAATAACTATTGATTCATCAACCTTTTCGCGTTTTAATACTTCTTCCAAACCTTCGGTAACTAAACCTTTACGACCATAAGAGCCGTCGTCGGTCATAATTACAACTTCGTCGGAATATTTACGCATATCTTCTTCAAGTATAAGTAAATCTTTATTTCTTGCTGCTAAAACAGTAATTACTCTGTTTCCGGCTTCTTTAAATCCTTTAACAATAGGAAAAAGTGGGGCAATCCCTACTCCACCGCCGGCACATAAAATTGTTCCAATCTTGTGAATATTAGTAGCTTGCCCTAACGGACCAACTACATCTAAAATATAATCACCGGCATTTAATGCAACTAATTTTGCAGAGGTTACACCTACTTCTTGAACAATAAGTGTGATTGTTCCTGCTTGAACATCAGAATCTGCAATTGTTAACGGAACTCTTTCTCCTTTGTTTTCTACTCTGATAATAACAAAGTGTCCGGGTTTTCTGCTTTGAGCGATATCAGGAGCTTCCAGAACAATTCTGGCTACTTTTTCAGACAAAAACTCCTTATATATAACCTTATTCATAGTATAATAATTTGATTTTTAACTTGAAATAACATCGGCAAAAATAAAAATATAAATTAACTTATTCCTGATTTTTTTCATTTTATAAAACATTAAAATTGATAATATACAAAACTTTTATTGAAAAAACTACATATCACCACGATAATGAAATCTATTTACATAAAAACTAATTATTTTTACATAGCTTATTTTATATTCAGATGTTTTTATTATGTTTGCATAAACTTTAAAGCTTAATATCATGAAAATAAAAACATTTTTTGCAGTTTTGTTAGTTATAATTGTTTCTATGTCGTTGCAATGCGAAAATGATCCGGTTGTAGTTGATGACATTAGAGATAATATTGAAGGGAAATGGGCTTGTGAACTCGACGATGGTAGTGGTGTTCCACAAGATTATCAACTTGATATTATTAAAGATCTTGATACTGACAATAAAGTATTTTTGAAAAATTTTGCCTTCAACGGTGATACTGCTGTTGGTACAATTACCGGAATGAACATTACTGTTGCTCAACAAAGTGTTGGAAGCTCGAGCGTGTTTGCTGATGGTACAATTAATGATAATTACCAAGAAATTTCGTGGACTATTAATATAGATGGCGACGACTATACTATGGTTAGTACCGTTGGCGGGATTACTAAAAATTCGGTTGCAAAATAATTTATTTTCTGTCCAAAAAAAATATTTTCTTTTTTTTGGACAGATTTTTATTAATCGATATTTACCGAACGTAGTTTTATTTTTTCAAGTGTTTTAATGATTTCTGCCGCAGTCATTCGCACTCTAAAATCATCATCATAATATCCGGAATATATTTTTCTTTTTGTATCTATAATATATGTTGCTGTTATTGGCAGTGCCCTATCATCATTTCCCGAAGCTTCATTAATATTTACTCCTCCCATTTTATACATTGCATTCTTAAAAGCCGATAAATTCCATGTTACTTGATAATCGTCCATTATTTTATGATTTTCATCATAAATAAGTATAAAATTTGCACCTGTTTTGTAAATAGTGAGATTAATGTTTTCGTTATTTTCAGGCGAAACAGCTATTAATACTGCGTTTAAACTTGTTATTTCACTCAAAGAATCTTGTAAATTTGACAAATATTTGTTACAATACGGACACCATTGCCCACGATAAAATGTTAACACAACTATTTGATGCTTAATAATTTTGTACAATTCAACGGTATCACCATTAACATCTACTGCTTTAAAATTTGGAGCAACGCTGCCATTTGGTAGTTGTTGCGAAAAAGCTGAAAATCCAGATACAACAAATACACAAATAATGAAAAAAAATTTTCTTATTCTTACCATTTTTTTTTTTGCCAAAATAATAAATAAAACAATAAACTTACAAGTTTTATCGTTTTACCCTCCTGTTTTTTAAATAAACAAAATATTTATAACAAACAGGTTTTACATCAAAAAAATAATTTAGCAACCCTTAAAACTTTTTGTTATGAAAAAATCACATTTTGTTCTGTTATTAATTTCAATAATTATGATTTCAAGTTGTTCAATCTTCACAAAAACAACAACAGTACCACAACCGGTCCAGCCAAAAAAAATACCGGAATTTTTTACGGTTACTCCCCAAAAAACAACTGCGGCGGATTCTATAGTAACCGTAAAATGGCAAATGAACACCGACACATTATTATTAAATGGAGTTTTATACAACGACAGCATTGGATATGCAACTTTTGTTATAGACACAACTACAACGTTTGAACTTACAGTTATTAAAAACGGAAAAAAAACTTCGCTTAAAAAAACTGTAACTTATACTCCTGCAGCAAAAAAACCTACAACAACTGTTTCAAAAACCAATCAGAATAATGATCATATTTACAGCACAGGCGACTATGACGGCAGATTTACTTTGGGTACTGTTTCGGGATACAGATTAATGTACGGATTTCCTTCACCAAGATCAACATCACATTTTGTTTTTACCGTTGACGATTATTATGCTTCAAATGGACCCAACTTACACAATAGTGATACTAGTATTATCTATTTTCAAGGTGATCTTCAAACAGCAAAAAATAAATAAAACGGAAATAACAAAACCGAAATATTATTTATGTTAGACAGTGTTAATGTAATGCAAATAATACAACCGGTAAATGATAAATTAATTCCGGTTAAAGTTGGAGAAGATGCTAATTTTATGCACATTACTTATGTAGTTACAAATAACTCAAACAAAACAAAAAAAATTGGTTTACTGGCACTTATGGACATGATGATTGGAGATAACGACAAAGCTTACACATATTTTAATACAACAAAAATTACAAACGAAAAAACTTATGGCGGTAGTAGTATTCCAAAAACTTTTAAAAATTTAAGAACCGACGGAAAATTTGACGAATTGCACGCAACAACACTATTTACAGAGCAAGATTTGTTGGTTTTAGACACATTGGCAATAGGCAACTGGCCACATTTTAATAAAACCGTTTGGAATATAAATCCAACCAATGATATGATTGGAGATATTGCTTATTTGTTAAAATGGAATAAACAAACTCTTTCAGTTAATGACAGTATAATATTTTCTTATTATATTGGCATTGAAACCGAACCTATTGTGCTTTTATATAATGAAAATAATTTAAAAAGCGTAAATATTTCACTAAACTACAAAAATTTAGGTCAAACGAGCTTATCAAGTCAAGGAATAGATTCTCTTAAAACATTTATTTCGTCTGTTGATTACTCAAAAATTAGCAGTATAGCAATTGATGGATATGCCGACGCGTTCGGAAGTAATTTATCAAATCAAAGAATATCTTCAAAAAGAGCAAATACAGCAAAACAAATCCTAATA
>JAFGXO010000031.1 GCA_016936595.1 Bacteroidales bacterium
AATGTCTCGTAATAGTCTGTTAATTCGGCTTCTGCGTTCATTATTTCATAAAATAAACTTTCTGATGATTTAAAGTTATTATCAGATAACCATAGATTATATTCTTCAATCGTCATATTAGATACAATTGATAGAGTTTTTAAGAAATCTTTTGAATTTTTGAAAACTATTACACCTTCTGTTACTTGAAAACTAGGTAAATCATCTGCGGATAATACTTTTGTCTGAACATTATTTTCTAAATTGAGTTCTTCTTTTTTACAAGCAGTAAAAAATAGACCTGCTGAAAAAATAAATACAAAAATTTTATACTTTTTTTAAACATTTTTTGTATTTTTGTGAAAATTAAACATTTTGTTTAGTTAGCTCATCTCTTTTGTCGCTGCACCAACATTGACGGGAGATGAGTTTTGTTTTCCTTATAGAGAGACAAAAATTTAATAACTCCCTGTTTATCCGTAAAATGTTTACAGATAAACCAAAGTTGTTCAGCATAATTTCATATACGTTTTATTTGTTATTATTCAGATGTAATAATATATAAAATTTTCCGAATAAAAAGGGACATGTATGACTACTTTTATTATGGGTTTTTGTAAAAATCTATAAATCAATGATTTTCCCAAATCAAATTTTTGAATTTTTCTATATTTTTTATTTTCAAAAGCTCATCAACTTCAATATCAAGACCATAAGCTATAATAAGCAATGAAGAAATTTTGAAATCATACATTCCTCTTTCTATTCTGCTAATTTTTTGTTTATCTCCGTTAAGCCTAATTGCAACATCTTGTTGGGTCATTTTTTTTTCTTTTCGTATTATTTTTATTTTTTTACCAAGTTCAATTAAAAATTGTTTTTGTATTTCTTCGTTTACTTTTGATTTCATTTTGTTGAGATCGAAAATAGGTTTGAGTAGTTTTGGAGATACGAGGCACAATGTAACAATATTGCACTTTGTTTATACGAGCTACTTATCGAAAATGTGTTTGAGTAGTTTTATTTTTGTGGTGTGACGGGAGCAAAGCGACCAAAACACTACAAAAATAAAATTACTTCAAACACAATGATAAGCATTTTTTTTATTTTTGATTAATTAATTGCGTAATTGGAATTTCTGCTGTTTTTATATCCGATATATAAAAATAGCCGGTGCCGCCTTGACTAATGTTTGTTGGTAAATTTCCGGAAATAGTAGAAAATATGCCGGTTTTCCAGTCAGTTTCGGAAAACAAAGCCAACAGAAATTTGTGATATTCATCGGAAACTGAATATTTGCGAACAATAACAGTGTCGTTAATTTCACCTGCCGTTCCGAAACCATAAAGATTGTCGGGGAAAAATCCTTGTGGTTCACCGCCTTTGTGAGAATAATTAAAGTTAATATCCGGTGAAAAAGGATTTTTATAATTACTTAAATTATCGTTTGCATATAGCCACAGCCATTTAGCATTTTCTAAGTATTCGAAAGTATGTTTAAGTCCGCTAAAATATATCATGCTACCTGTTACATTTTCATCTATTTGGGGCCAAGGCATGTTATCCGATTCAATATCGCTAACGCTTGCGACTGTTGTTTGTGCAGTATATTGTTTGTTGTTGATATTTATTGTCAAAATGTATGATTCATAAACTACGGGTTGAAACATATTAACAGATACATAAACGCCTTTTTCATCTGTTTCTGTAAACGAATGTATATTTTTATCTTCATCTGTAATGTATATTTCAGCATTTGACAGGGCGTGGCTCTCTATGTCAAGCGCATAGTTGCCGGGTTCGCTCAATTTTATATAGTGATACGTATTTTCTGTTGTTATATAGCAATTTACGGCAATTTCGTATTGATGCCCGTTTGTCGATAAATTTAGGTCATTAAAATTCACTTCCTTCATTTCGCAAGCATTAAATAATAAAAGAAATAGGATTGGTATGTAGTTCTTCATTTTTAAAATTTAAAGCTGTATGAAATACTTGGCATAATGGTAATGAAATTGAACTGATAAACTCTTAGTTTTTGCATGGAGGCATCGTATTCAAAATTGTATCCCAACGGATTTTGTCGGACATACACATTGTAAATTCCTATTTTCCAGTTGCTGTTTAACTTACTGTTTGGTTTTGGATTTATATTCAAAGCTATATCTAAGCGATGATAATCCGGCATTCGTTGTCCGTTACGTTCGGTATAAATAGGCACGTAAGCGTTTTCGAATTCAAAATATCCGGCAGGCATTGTAAAAGCACGCCCTGTGGAATAAATCCAAAATGCACCGACAGACAGGCGTTTTGTCAAATTATAGTTTACTGAAATTCGGGCATCATGAGGCATATCATAAGATGCCGGATAGCTCCTATTGTTGTTTATTCCTGAAATTGTGCGTATTGCTCTCGAAAAGTTGTAACTTACATTTCCTGTCAGTTTTCCGTTTGTTTTTTGCAGATTTACTTCAATACCATAAGCTTTTGCGGTTCCGGTTCTGATTTGAGTTTCTATATATTTTGTTCCTATTAACCGGGCGTGGTCAATATAATCTATTTGGTAGTGAAATTTTTTGAAATAAGAGTTAATCGAAAAATAATAATTATCGTTGCCGGAATAGTCGATGCCTGCCGAAATAATATCTGCTGTTTGAGGCATAATGTTCGGCGAAGCCGGTATCCATGTTTCAAGCGAGGTGTAACTGTAAGCGTTGTTTTGTAAAAGTTGCACGTATTGAGATGTTCGAGAATAGGCGGTTTTGAATGTAATCTTATTATTTATAAAATACTTTGCCGAAATTCGGGGTTGAAAATTTTTGTAAGTATTGTAAACACCTGTTTTGTTTGAATTTTCGTTAATCGGAATATAATTTTCATCGTAATCAAACCATGTGGCTTGCCCGATGTTTTGAAAAAATGATAGTCTCAAACCGTAATTTATTCCGATTTTTCCAAAAAGGTCGATGTCATTGAGCAAATATACAGCATTTTCTAATGCTTGGCTGCTTGGAATGTCTTGCAAAACCGGATTGTTTGCTTTGCCGGGCGTAAAACTATGTAAAACCGTATTGGTGCCAAATTCTATTTTATTATTTGAGCTGATGAAAAACGCAAAATCTGTTTTGCCTGTAAAATCTTGGATTGCCGTAGTCCATGAAATTTGTTGTTTCTGTTCCGAAAATTGTATTTGATTTTGATAATCGCTGTATATAAACGATATGTTTGAAAAAACACGAGGCGAGAATATATGATTGTATCTCAAAGTAGCGGTTTGGTTGCCCCAAATATTTGTAAAATCGCCTACTGAAAGAATTTTGTCATTTCCTTTGTAAAAAGAAACGAAAATACGGTTGTTTCGGTTTATTTTATAATTTGTTTTGATGTTAAGGTCGTAAAATTGCGGAATTATATTCTCATCGTTACTTGGTTCTATAAATAAATCAATAAAACTGCGACGTGCCGAAACAAAAAATGACGCTTTGTCTTTAACAATAGGAGCTTGCATGGTGAGCCTTGCCGACAAAATACTAACACCACCCGACATTTGAAAGCTATTCATGTTCCCTTCGTTCATTTTTACATCGGTAACAGATGAAAGTCGTCCGCCGTATTTTGCCGGGCTGTTTCCTTTGTAAAATTTCACTTCTTTAACGGCATCGGGATTAAACACCGAAACCATGCCAAACAGATGCGAGGGATTATAAATCGGAGCTTCGTCAATTAAAATTAAGTTTTGGTCTATATTTCCGCCCTGCACGTAAAAGCCGGAAGTCCCGTCTCCAATGGTTTTTATTCCGGTTTGTAGCTGAATGGCTTTTATGGGGTCGGGTTCGCCAAAAACAGTGGGTAACATTCTTATTTCAAGAGGCGTGAGATTAATTTGTGCGTATTCGTTTCTGTTTGAATGCTGAGCATTTGCCGAGACGGTAATTTCATCTAAAACATTGTCAGAAGATTGCAAATAAAAATTTATAACTGTATCGTTTTGCAAATTTAAGTTTACTTGCTCAGTTGAGTAACTTAAAAATGAAGCATTTACTGAATGTTCGCCTTTGTTGGTTGTTAAAACAAAATAGCCGTATGAATTTGTAGCAGTTCCGTTTTGTGTATTTTCAGTAAACACATTTGCACCAATTATTGTTTCACCGGTTGCTTGGTCATAAACGTATCCGCTTATGGTTGCTTTTTGGGCTTGTATTTGATTAATCATCAATATATTGAGTATTACAATTATGCAAACTTTATTCATATTGTATAAATTGGTAAGAGCAATAAGAAATTTTGTTGTTCTTAAAAAAAATATTGTTTGTTTGAAAACTATTAATCGTCGAAAGCGACCGTAATTGCATCTGAATTTTTGTATTTTCTCCAAACTCTCATTTGATAACAGTTGCTTCTGACGTTGTGTGTTTCTCCATTTTTAATTTGTTGCCATTGAGCTACTTTTTCAGTCCAATAAGCATTATCATCAGCTTTAATATCTACGCCGTAATATGCTCGCCACCAAGATTTGTAACCACGAATTGTGGCTGTTCTGTATCTCTGTTTTGCCGAGGATAACAAAGCAGGTGGATATGACCAACCTTTTTCTGTATTTGATAAAATTGTTAAACCAATATTTTGCACATTATCGTCCAAATTTTTCTTTACAATCATCACATAAACGCTTGGTTTATCATATTTTTGGTCTGCATTATCCATATTATCAAAAACAATATTATCAGGATTGTTTTCCGATTTTGGATATGTTCTTTCATATGCTTCATCAAAGGTTTCTGATATTAAAATGGGCATTATTTCGAAATCGTCTGCTCCCCAATTATCAAGTTCAGATTCATTATCTGCCCATAGCTGTATAACAACGCTGTTATTATCGTTTGCTACCGTAACCTTTTTGCTAAATTCTCCGTAATTCTTTTCAGAAATCTCTTGCTTTAATTCAATATTTTCTTTTGAACAAGCTCCGAAAAATAATAGTGTCGCAACTAAAAACACACCCGTAATTGATTTAAAATTAAGTAATTCCATTTGTTTGTAAATTAAGTGAATATTAAATTATTTAGTTGCAAAACTATTTTAAAGGATTATAAAGCACAAATAATTTTATTGAAAAATAACGAAATGTATCATTAAAAAGATAAGATGTTACTTTTTGGAATAAAACGCTTCATTTGAGAATGAATTGTAATACTCAAAATACTCTAACAAGCGTTTTTTTGACTCAATCTTTTTCTCTCGTGATATTTTAATTTCCTTTCCGGTTTCCAAAATTATACAACTCTTTGCAACATCAAATTCTAAAAAATATTTAAAATTTATCAAATAAGATTTGTGCCACCTGTAAAAACCGGTTTTTGGTAATTGTTTTTCAATTTCGCTAATCATCTTTGTTGAAATAAAGTATTCTTTTTTATCATTTTGAGATTTTTTGAATAAATATATTTCAGTATAATGACCATCTGCCTTACAATAAATTACATTTTCAGTTTCAATTACCCTTGCACCCTTTATTGTATGTATTAGTGTTTTCATTGATATGTTATGCTTATCGTGAATAGGTTTGAGTAGTTTTGGAGATACGAGGCACAATGTAACAATATTGCACTTTGTTTATACGAGCTACTTTGCTCAAA
>JAFGXO010000178.1 GCA_016936595.1 Bacteroidales bacterium
AACGAAAACGCACTTGCGGCGGTGGCTTTGGGCGGCTTGCGTAGTGAAGTGAGCGAAGCGAACGAAACGTAGCAAGCTGCCCAAAGCCACTGACCGCTAAGTGCGCTGTTATGTGTTTTAATCATTTAGTATTCATGTTATTATAATTCTATTTCATCTAAATTTTTATGATGCAAATGTAAAAATCGAACTGTCGGATTTGCTAATTTTGGATTAAAAATCCTTGCTACTATATATTTTTGTTCGCCTTGCATTAGCAAATTCCACTCACTTTGCCTTATGAAAAATGGAATACTATCGCTATCATTTTCATTAGTTGAAGTCGCCTTGGCATCAACAAAATATTTGATTTCACTTTTTGTACTATCTGTATAAATAATAAAATCATACTCTTTTGATGCTTCACCATGTGCATTTAACCAAACTACACAATTCTCAAATTTTTTTCTAAGAATTGTATATAAAAATTCTTCACCACATCTTCCAGTAGTTTGTTCAACATATAAATCATTTTTATATCCCGAATTTTCATTTTCATATATTTCTGAAATTCCTTCTTCTATTGCTGGAATATTTTTTAACAAAATGGCAATAAATTCTTCTCTACTTAACTGAATTTCTTTTATTTCCAACGCTTTAAATAAATATTCAATAAGTTTTGCATTAGAAATACTATTCCACTTGCCGGAATAGTAAATAGTATTTGAATTAACATCATAGTAATTTGGAACAGTCGGACTATAATTTAATTTTTGACATTCTAATTTTATTTCATGGCAATAATGAATTTTAAGCCTATCAAATCTTGCATTGAGTTGAGTTAAAATATTGTCATGCAAAATATTGTCAATTTTAATGGCAAAATCGTTCAAACTGTTTTTTAAAGTTTTAGTTAATTCAGGTGCTTCTTCTATCTCAATTTCACTATTCAGTGCAAAATCATTTGCTGTTATTATTTGAATTCCCAAAGATTTTAGAACAGTTTCAAACTTTTTCCAAAATTCCTTATCTCCAAACCTTTGTATAACAAATTCACTTTCGTCTAATGGTAGGTATGCTGATTGAATATCCTGATTAAATAATAGCGATATATTTGTAAATGTATTTCTGTTTGACAACAACTTACCATTTACTTTAAAGTCATTTATAATGCTCAAATATTGATTTATGTTTTCTGTTGTAAAACGTTGCAATAAGGCATCATAAATTGTTTTTATCCTTTTATCTTTAAAATTATTCTGGTTAGAAATATTATTAAGAATTTCAAAACACTTTGGTATTGTTATAATTTGTTGAATTCCAAGTTGCTTTTCAATAGTATCACTAAATTCAATTCTACAAGTAACTGAATTATCGCCAATGCTTTCTTTTAGTTTAAAGGAATGAACAAGTGACGGTTTTTTTAACGATTTATCTAAACATGGAATTGTTGAATTGTTTATAATGTAGCTCTTAAATACATTATTTGTTGTTAGTGTAAAAAGTGTTGAATGCAATACAAAATAATTCCAAAACCTTTCAGCGAAATCAAAATTTGTTAAGAGTTCTTTATGAGTTACATCAAAATTTGAATTTCCTATATTTGTCCGTTTTATTTCTTCGTCAATTCCAATTTGCTTTAAAAATAATTTAAATTCGTTAATATTCAGATTAGCAAATAATAATGGACTAATAAAATTGGAATAAAATCCTTTTAAAAGAGTTTCTATATCCGTATTTGGACTATACTCATTTGGAAAATAACACTTTGCCGGTAATTCTAAATTTTCATTTTTTAATAGTATTGGTATTTTCTTTAATAATTCTTTGTGTGTGCGTAATAGACTGTCTCTATGTTCAAAACTTAGTTGCCAAATTTGTAAAACATTGTTTTTATTTACGAAAGTCGGATTATTTGCAATATACTCAATTTTCTTCTTTACTAAATCACCTGAGTTTAACTCTATATTTGGATTTATTCGTAGAAAAAATTCTTTCCAAGATTGTTTGCTAAATTTTATTTCTTTTAAATATACATCGCTCACTAAATTAGCAAGTTGAATTTCTGATAAAAAGGTAGATAAGCGTAAATCATCGGTATAGAAATCGCTCAAAATACATTCGTTAATGTTTTTTAAAATATTATTGGTTGTCAAAACCTTAAAATTGCGAATTTCAGCTTGATTTATTTTTGCCCTATTTTCGTTAAAAATATCGAATAGGAATTTTGTAATTGGCAAATAGTTTTTTTCATTCATATTACCGTTGTTTATAAACGGTAAAACCTTGTCGGTTAAAACCTTTATATTTTCAGAAGGTTTTAAGCCGATTTTATGAAATAATTTTCTCCAATCCGGTTTATCATTTAGGTTTTGACAATAATCTTCGCTGATGAAATTGAAATCTTGAAGTCCTAAATCATTAGCAATTTGTTGTATTGATGGTTTTCCTGTTTCTTTATAATAATCTGATAAATAACAATATGTAATATTACTGATTAACTTATTGTTAATATCAAAAACGAAATAATTATTTAATCGGCTAATTTCATTGTCAGAAATTGTGTTTGAATATTTAAAAATAAAACGCCAAAAAATCAAGTTGCTATTTTTATCGCTTAATTTGTTGTTTATATTTTGTTGATTGACAAAGAAATTCTGACGAATAAACGATGCACCTTCAAAATCGTTCAGACCTTGTTTTAATAACCATTGTCTAAAATCGGGATTTGTGTTTGAATAATTTTCAATTAAGGGGTGGACAAAAGGAATAGCTATAAAATTTAATAACAATCTGTCGTTTTTATTTGCCTGAAAATAAATTGATTTAGTAAAATATTTTGAATTGTCGTTAACATTATCGGATATAAAAATAGGTGCTTCTGGTATATTTAATTCATTGTCAAACAAATATTTTAGAGTGTTTAGCAAAATATCTGCGGTCAATACATTTTTAAAATTTGAAGATAAAAATAACTCTTTTAAATTACCTGTTGTGAAAATAGAAATCCCTTTTAAATTTTGGATTGCTTTGTTTTCAGTGTTTAGGTTTAATAATTGTTTTGTTGGATTTACTATTTGAATAAATAAATCTGTTCCAATTATCTTAGAAAAACCTGAAAAATCAATTAAAGCATCTTCTGCTTTGCAAAAATCACTATTTATCGTTGGTAAAAAGTCAATTTCTTCGATTGCTTTATCAAAACCTTTATTGAATGCGATATGAATAGGCTCGTTTGAATTTTCAAATCGTGTTGGAATTATATTTGAAACATAAAACGCTAAATCTTGATTTTCTGCAATTTGCTTTATCCATTTTATACTAAGAAATCCGACTTGTTCAAATATATATGTATTCCAATCATTTTTTTCAATTATACCTTGTCTGTTTGCTGTTGTTAAAAAATCCGCATTTACAATAAATGGTAGATTATATTTTATAACATCAGTTGGAAGGTATGCAAAAAGTTTTGAATTATTACTTTTTGAGATAATACTTTCTTTGATTTCCGTTGCAAAACTAAGTTTGGATTTAGACATTCTTTTCAATTTATCTGGAATATCAGCATCATGAAGCATTTTGTTTTGAACTTCAACAGGAACTTCAAAATCGAAATCATTTATAATCCATTCACTAAGAACAATTTCATTATTTATAATTTCATATTGATTAAGAGTATCATTTTTCCTGATTTTTTGAATTTTATTTAGATTGTGTTCAGAAATCACTTCAATTGTTTTAATATTTCGCAAAAACAATAGAAATCTGGGGTCATTAAATAAATCAAAAATAGTGGTTGAATATTCGGAAATTTTCTCCCTATTAACGGAAAGTGCAAAACAAACGTTTTCGTTTTTTAAAAAATCAATTGACTGCTTAACTTCCATTGGATAACGATAATTTTCACACCAAATTGGTTTTAACTGCCAAGGAATTTCATCAATTGTTCTGTCTAAGTATAAATCCTTTAATAGCTTATTGTAAATTGGGTGGTCTTTATCAAACGCAAAAGAATAGTTATTTGATTTAATTAAAACAGTATCTGATAATTTGAAAACAGATTTAAAACCAATACCTTTATAACCGGTTGTTTCAGAATTTTTTCTTTTGTTTATGCTATTTCCAATGTCTGTAATAGCTTCAATATCATTTTCATCAAACGGCTTACCATTATGAATAAAAAGTAAATTTTCTTTTAGAACAACAAATTTTGTATTTACAAAATTTGTTTCATTTGGCATATCATCAGCATTTTGTAATAATTCAAAAATAAATCTTTGGGTTGCGTCAGTATATTGTCCGCCTGCTAACTCTCTTAATGCATTGGATATAGTTCTTGCATCGAAAGAAGTTGCTCCACGTAAGGAAAACAATTTCTTAATAAAGTCTTCTTTAATTACTCGTTCATGAAACGTAGTTTTAGGATTGCCTATTATATTGCTTGCCAAACCAAGTAAAAAAGGATTTTTGTATTTTTGTCTTTTCGATAAAGTTTGAAGTTTTACTTCTATTTGAACGAAATTTTGTTTCTCAAAACTATCTCTGTGTAAAGTCCAAATTTCAATTTGTCCCAAATTAAATGGATAATACAGAATATCTCCATTATGATTTCTTATATCTGTGAAAAAACCATATTCATTTCCATTTTTATCCGATTGGTTAGCCTTTTCATAAGTTCCTATTAATCGAAAAATATTGTTATTCAATTTTTTATCAGTTTCCCAAAAGGAAAATAAATACTCCAAAATATCTTCGTCGCATTTCTCCGAAAATTCCAATAATTTGGATTTTATATAATTCTTGTTGAGCATATTTTAATTATTTACATAATGGTTTTTATATAAAGGCAAAACCAAATCAAGCCCTTTTTTGAAAAAATCTATAATAACATTGAGCTTTTCAGCTCTTTGCTTATTGCTCAAATTACGAATTTGAACTTTTCCGTCTTTTTCGGTATATAAAATGTGAGTAAATTCGTTCCGTTTTTGATAAACAGTTTTAAACGAAGTTCCGATAATTGTATAATCGCCACCCTTCTTTTCAAAGTGCGAATAGACATCAGTTTCTTTTATGCTTCTTCCTGATGGTATTACCGTTTCATTTAATACATTACTTACATAATGCACTAATAAATGGTCAAAACATTTTAAAGCGTTAAGTGTCCAAGTTTCAGCTTTTTTTGGTAATAAATTTCTGCAATGAAAACTAATCTCAATACATTCAGTAGAGTAGTTGCAGGCATTAATATATTTTGGATTACCCAAGGGTTTTTGAAAGGAAAAACCACAATCAAATTGTATAATATCCGAATATAGATACTCTAATGAAACATCACGGTTTTTTTCCAACTTTTCAATATGTTCAGCCAACAAACGTAAATTTTCATTTTGTTTTAAATGATAGTCAGTTGAACTTTCGTTATACTGATTGACTTTATTTTTTAAATCTGAATAACTCATAAGCCAAAGGAATTTAGTAATTCTGACATTGTGAATTGCTTGCGTTGTTTACTAAGTGCATAGTAAAAAATTTCGTTCTTTAAATATTGGTTTTGTTCCTTTTCGAGTTTTTTTAATACAGAAGTAAATAACTGTTTATCATTGCAATGGTATAAAAGCAATTTGTAAAGTGATTTTTTTGCATAGTCGCTTTCAAGTTCTTCTAAATCTCGATTAAATTTTTGCAATTCTTGTTTTGCAAACTCCTGTGAAACACTTAAAGTCATGTATATAGTATGAACAATCCATTCATAATAATCATAAGCTTTAAGCAATTCTAATAAACCACTTTTTATTTCATGATTATTGCCGTATTCCATTAAAGCCCAACAAAAATGGTCGGTTCGATGCGGATAGGCTTTTATAAATAGAAACCAATTTTTTAAATATTTTTCTTCTAATTCAATATTAATTTCGTTATGCTTTAACTGTTTTAATGAATGTCGAAACCGAAATGATAAAGAAAGTAAATCTCTATCTTCCTTTATGTTTTGTTTATTGATTATTAATTCGTTATCTTTTAAAATACAAGAATTCTCAATGTCGATAATTGCTTGGTTATATTCTTTTTGCCAAAATTCAATAATCTTTGCTTGTTCTGTAATTGATTGTAAATTAACAATGTCAATACTATTATTGTCTTGTTCTGCCAAATTTTCAAATTCCGAATTTTTTTCAGTTTTATTTTGGATTAAAACGGTTTTTAAAGTCTGTTCAATTTCAGAACTAACCACCCAATTAACTTCATTATCATCTTCGGGGGACAAACTACTTAAATCTATATGTATGATTGAACTATCTGTTTCATCATTTTTTACTGGCTCTATCGAAGTCTTTTTAGTGTTAAGAGATAAGGCATAACCCTTTAAAAGATTATCAATTATAACTAAAACTCGTTGTAATTTTTCTTCGCTATATTCGTAAATCCTAATATCGTCCATGTATCGGTAATACATCAGACTATCACCAATAATTAGATTATCCAATTCGTGTAGCAATAAATTAGCAAAGAAAAACGAAGGTTGTACACCTTGTGGAATTCCAACGCCGGGTGTAACACTATTTTTTGTTCCTGACCAACAATTGAAACAATCGCCTAAAATATCCAATATTTCATCTTCAACGCCAAATTCATGTGAAAGTTTGTTTAACAAATTATAATGCGGAATGCTATCAAAAAATCCTGTTATATCAGTTTCAAATTTCAGTTTTACTTTATCTACAATAATTGCTTTGTTTACACTTTCAGCAAATTTTTTATAAAGTCCCTGATAGTGTTTGAAAAAGAAAAAATTCTTTTCACCTTCCATTTCAAATATTGCAGTTCCTAATTTAACTTCATCACAAAGAACACTGCCGAAAACAAAACTGTTATTTATTGCCAATTTATCGTAGTTTTCTGCTGCAATAATATTTGCAATTGCTTGAAATACTAGTGCATCATCAATTACAAGCATTGTTTTAGTCCTTTGCATTCTTGACGCTTTGGGAACAAAAAATTTTTGCGGTCGAACAGGAACATATTGTTTATTAAACAATTTATCTATCAAAATATCAATTGCGGTATCAAGGTTATTGCGGTATATACTTAATCCGTAATGGTCTTTTATAGTTCTATCCGACCAACGATTAACTCGTTCCCAAGCTAATAGAAAATTTTTTTTATTGAAGTATTTTTCTAAAACTGTATCCATTAATTAATTTTTCAGTTTATTGTTGTTTTCATGGTCGTTGTCTTTCAATAACACATAACGGAAATGTATTGAAAACGTTGCGGGGTTTCACAAATGTTGATTTTTTGCACCATGTTGAAAGTTTGCAATTTCGTTTCATTAA
>JAFGXO010000179.1 GCA_016936595.1 Bacteroidales bacterium
CTTATGTGTCCTTAAATGCCTTATGTGGTAAAAAAACATTAAACCATATAAGAAAAAACTTATGTGTCCTTAAATGCCTTATGTGGTTTAAAAAAAAATGTTTTTACAGGAATTAATTCAGAAAATTCCGGTGAATTTAAAGGAGGCAAGTCTGCTATTGCAAAATAATTTAAGCCATTTTTGACGTATCTGTTTGGAAAATATTGAAATGAACTTTTGGGACTTTTTCTGTATTTATTAATTTCTTTAAATGCACCGAAAAAACCAAAGTGTTTTGATAATTTGCTAAAATATTTAAAGCCAAGTTTTAAGTCCAGAAAAATTCTATTAATACCATATATGTATTCTGCATTCATTTTTATAAATTATTTTCGTAAACAGCGTATTGTCTGTGAATTTTTGCCTCAGGATCAAAAAGTCTTTTTAGATATTTTTTTGACATATTTATGCTTTCAATATTTTCATTAAAAATAAAACCACCTTCGCAATATTTGTAATTTGTTATAGAAATTGCACGCATTAATTCTGTAAATAATATCAATTCAATTCGTTTTTTCTGAAATTTTGGCACAACAGCAATTTCCATCAATCTAAAAGTATCAATTTTATCTAAAATTTTTGATTTAATATCTGGGGTGTTAAATTTTAATACTTCTGAGTTGTTTTTTAATAATTGATTAAAATCCGGCAACCAAAGCAAAAAACCGACAGGAATGTTTTTATGTTCAATAATTATCAGATTATCAGGAGTTAATATTTTTTCAAACGGAGCAAAAAGTTCGTAATCTTCTTTATAGTTTCTATCTGTCCAATATGGGTGATTTTTAAAGCTTTCATTGTTTAAGTCTGTATATATTTTTATTTCATTTTCAAAGTCAACAATGTTTAAATATCTCACATTAAAATCGCCTTTTGGATAAAATTTTTCATATTGTTTAATATTTTCTTTTAAATTAAAATATTTAAAATAAAAAGTTGTTATACGTTTTTCAGTATATTTTTTGAAATAATTCGGATAATAATCGCGAGTGTATGGTAATTCGTAAGCAGGAGTTTGATTGTATTTATTAAGTAAAAATCCCGCTCCATAATTAACATGTCCATTTAATCCAACAAGAATTTTTGAGCAATTTGGGAAATTATCTGTACAAAAAGTTGTTAAATTATCGCTAAGGTCAATTCTTGTTTTATCAGAAAATTCCAGGAAGGCAATTTGACAATATTGGGGCAAATTTTGATCGATGATAACTGTAAAGCGACCTAAAATTTCATTGTTTTGATAAATTAAAAATGGTTCAACCTGAGAATGTTTATGAAATTCTGTATTTTCAAAAGATAGCCATTCAGCAATTTCTTCGTTAGAAAGCCTATAGTTTTTACATTCTTTATATATTTTTTTGGGCAGTTCAGTAAAAAGTTTTTTTTGCTCTGCGGTTGTTATTTTTTTAAAGTACATTTAAAAATAATTAGTAAAAGTTAAATTAATTCCATAGAACAATTATCGAGATTATTAAGGTTTATTTTCACCAAACAAAGTTCTTTTTTGTTGTGGGCAGCATTTATTGATAGAGTTTTACCAATTTTTTCATGCCAACTTCCTGTAATAGAAGTAGATTCGTGTACGTGCCCATGTAAACTTAACAAAGGTTGACGAGTTTTTATAAAACGTTCAATTGCAATGCTTCCAACATGAACATCAAGAGGAGTATAATCAATCATTTTGCCATCAAGTGCTGCTCGGTCAAGCTTTGTTTTGTACGGTGGTGAATGGAAAAGAAATATTGCATTTGATAAATCATCTTTTGCAGTTAATAAATCTAAATCTTCTTTGATTGTAGAATACTCCCAAATATCTTTTTTTTCTTTAACAGAATGATAACCTTCGGTGGGTGGAACACAACCCGGATCAACGTATCTTGAAACATCGTATCGTTCCCAGTCTTTAAGTAAAAATGGAGTAGGGGGGATATAAGAATAACCATAAACAACAAAGTTTTCAAAATTCACTTTTTGATTATGTACATATTCCCAAATCCCTTCTTTAGCAATATTAATGAATCTTTGTTCTATTGCTTTTCCGTCATCGTTGCCCAATATTAAAAACACTCGTGGATATTTGTCTTTTAGTTTGTCTTTTAGCTTGCTAAATCCTTTTTTTAGAATATCTTCAATAAAATCATCTGAAAAATTAGAATTCGTTGTAAGATATTGCAAACCAGAAGGTAACAAATCGCCTCCAAGGAAAACAGCACTGGGTTTTTCTTGTTCTATTTTATCGAAAAGTTTTTTGTACCTGTCAGTTTTTCCGTGTATGTCGGTAACAAAGAAGCAGAGCATAATAACTTATATTTTGCAATTTACAATTTTTTCTTTAAATTCTCAATTCTTTTTAATAACGGTGGGTGAGAATAATTCATAAAAACGTTAAACGGGTGTGGTGTTAAGTTGCTTAAGTTATTTACCGACAGCTTTTTAAGTCCACTAATTAGTTCTCCTGAAAGCTTATGATTTTTTGCAAAATTATCAGCTTCAAATTCATTTTTTCTTGAAGAAATATTCATTATCAAGCTTGTAATCATAGATATTGGAGTATATAAAACGGCAAAAGCAATCAATGCAATATGAAATTTGATTCCGTTAACTCCTAAAGCTTCTGAAATTTGAGGATAACTTACAAATAGTGAGAATAAATAAAGAGTGATACCGGTATTGATAATTGAAACAAAAACGCCCTTTATTAAATGTTTTTTCTTGTAGTGTCCAATTTCGTGTGCTAAAACTGCAACTATTTCTGCATTAGTCATTTGTTCAATTAGAGTGTCGTAAAGAACTATTCTTTTTTTTGGGCCTAAACCCGAAAAATAGGCGTTTGCTTTTGACGATCGCTTTGAACCGTCTATTTGATAAATATTATTAAGTTCAAAACCGGTAGTTTGAGCAAAATTTTCAATTGCAGTTCTAAGTTCGCTTTCGGGTAAGGGGGTTTGTTTATTAAAAAGAGGAACAATTAAGTTTGAATAAAACATTGCAATAAAAATTGAAATTGAGCTAACTGCAATCCAAGCGTAAATCCAAAACATCTGTTCAGCAAGAGTGTAAAGATAAATTATCAGTGCTAAAATTCCACCACCAAGTAAAAATGATAGCAGAAGCCCTTTAATTTTGTCGCCAATAAAAGTTTTTGGAGTAGTTTTATTAAACCCGAATTTTTTTTCGATAACAAATGTGTCGTAAATTTCAAAGGGTAAATTTATTATACCGTTTGCTAAAAACAATATTCCAAAAAAAATCAAAGAAATAAGAACTGTTCCTTCGGCATAATCTGAAGCTAATTTGTCGATAAAAGCAAATCCATCAAAAAAAAGCATCAATAGAATAACTACAAGCGAAAAAGTTCCTGTAATTAATGAAAAACGGTTATTTGTTCGGGTGTAATTTTGTGATTTAGCATATTTTTCCGAATCGTAAAAATCAGCCATCTCCTCGGGTACTTCGGATTTTAATGATTTTATATTTAAATAACTTATTAAAGTAGATAACACAAAGTTAATTAGAATAATTCCTACTATTATGTAAAACCAAATATTGTGCATGTTTTTTGAGTTGAATGTTATTAAAGTAATGTTATAGAGATATGTTTATGCAAAAAAACAAAAAAAAAGACTGATAATAAAATTACCAGTCTTAAAAAGTAAAAATTTTTATAAAATTAAATTTCTTCGGTTTCAACAATTTTTGCCAAAATGTCAGAATATTGAAGTAAAAGATATTTTTTTCCTTCAAATTCTACTTCAGTTCCCGAAAATTCTTTGTATAAAACAGTATCACCCGCACTTATTTCAGGATTCTCAATATTGCTGATAGAAATAATTTTTCCAAATGATTTTTTTTCATTTGCCGAGTCGGGTAAAAAAATACCAGATGAAGTTTTTTGTTCTTTTTCTTCTTTTAGTTCAATAAGAACGTTTTGGTTAATTGGTTGTAATTCTTTCATATCTTGTGATTTTTTATGTAAAAATAATTATGCTTTTATATCAAGTAATTTATTTATTTTTTGTTTATCGAAGCCTATTACAATTTGACCGTTAATATCGGTTTGCGGAACGCCTTGTTGGCCGCTTCTTTTAACCATTTCTTGGGCAGCTTTTTGATCTTTTGAAACATCAATATCTTTAAATTTGATATTGTTTTCTTTAAAATATTGTTTTATTCTATTACACCATGAACAAGTTGGAGTTGAGTAAACGGTAACTCTTTTTTGAGGTTTATCGTTGTTGTTTGTATTAGTTACAAATAATGAATTTTGGAACACCGATTTAAAATAATTGCTTGTGTTACACCCTTTTGTGTCTTTTATTTGTTTGTCAAATTTAAATTCCAGAAGAGTTGGAGCAGATGTAACATTGTAGTTTTTGTGAATATCTTTAATTTCAGCCACATTAACTCCAAAAATCTTAACTCCCTCAATATCATTAATTTCCGAAATATTTTTGAAAGCACAATCACTTAAGTCAGAGCCGGCTTTGTAAATAAGAACGTAGTTACTCTCATTTTGCTTAAGTTCAGATAATAATTGGTTGTTAGTTGTAATATTACTAATTTTCATTTCAAAAAAAATTTTAAATATTATTTTATTACATGTGTTTTAATAATGCTTTTTTAAGAATAGCTTTAGTTTTTAAACCTACTAAGCGTTCAACTTCTTTACCGTTTTTAAAAATTATAATAGTTGGAATGTTTTTGATTCCAAGTTTGCCCGCAATTTTCTTGTTTTTTTCAACGTCAAGTTTGCAAATTTTGGCCTTATTATCAATTTCGTCGGCAAGGCTACTAACAATAGGTCCTTGTATTTTACAGGGCTGACACCATTCTGCCCAAAAATCAACAAGTGCAACTCCGGCTGCAATTTTGTGTTGAAAAGTATTATCATTTAATATGATAATTTTATCACTGTCTTGTTTTTGATCGTATGACGAAATTCTTTTTTTGAAACTAATTATTGACACTCCAATAAAAACTCCGAGAACTGCAATAACTGCTAAAATGATTATTAGTGCTAATGGCATAATTTTAAGGTATAAAAGAACTGCCTAAATTCTTTGTTAAACAAAGTGTTTAGACAGTTTTTGTTGTTTATTGTATTTTATCAAAATACAGTCCAAATAATAATTGGCTGCAAAATTGACAGTTTTTTTATTGTTGTCCGTAAATAACTTGATTTATTGCATTTACATAGCCTTGTTTTTCCATTGCACCAACAGCCATTTGAGGTTGTCCGGTCATAGGTACAAATAATACCGAAGGAATACTTTGGATTCCAAATGCAGCGGCAACGTCTTGAGCTTGATCAACATCAACTTTGTAAAAAATAATTTTACCTTCGTAATCTTCAGCAAGTTCGTCCATAATTGGAGATACCATTTTACATGGGCCACACCAGTCGGCATAAAAATCTATAACGCAAGGTGCAGTTCCATTGTAATGCCAATCTTGACTGTTGTTAAAGTCAAAAACTTTAGTGATAAAACCTTGAGAATCTAAAATAGTAACTAAGCCTGTAGCATCGGCAGAGTTAATATCTGTTTGATTTGTATTTTGATTATTATCTGTTGTTGTTGTTGTGTTGTTGTTATTGCCGTCAACTACTGTTGTTGTATTGTCTTGTGAGTTGTCTTTATTTTTATCGTCTGAACAACTTGAAGAGCTTGTAATGAAAGCAAAAAGCATAACAATTGTTAATGTAAAAAAGAGTTTTTTCATAGGAATGTAGTTTTAAAGTTTTAAAATGGCTGCAAATATAAATTAAAATATTTAAGTATTAAAATTAGTGATTATTAAAAAAAATAAAAAAACCCCTTGCGGGGCTTAAAGTTATCCTAAAAATGATTTTAGTAATTTGCTTCTCGAAGTATTTCTCAACCTCTTTATAGCTTTTTCTCTAATTTGCCTAACTCGTTCTCGTGTTAAATCGTATTTTTCGCCAATTTCTTCTAAAGATAATTGTACTATTCCTATTCCAAAAGAAGATTTAATAATGTCTTTTTCGCGAGGTGTTAAAGTTGAAAGAGCTCTTTCTATTTCAATTCTAAGAGATTCTAATTCTAATGAACTGTCGGCTCTTGGAGAGTCATCGTTAGTTAAAACGTCTAATAAGCTGTTATCTTCACCTTCGGCAAAAGGGGCATCAACTGAAACATGTCTTCCTGAAATTTTGACAGTTTTTTTGATTTTTTCTTCGGTTAAATCTAATAATACGGCAAGTTCTTCATCGGTAGGGGTTCGATGATATTCTTGTTCAAAATCAGAAATTGCTTTTTTGTATTTAGTTAATGAACTAACTTGATTTAAAGGCAATCTTACAATTCGGGATTGTTCGTTAATGGCTTGCATAATTGATTGTCGTATCCACCAAACAGCATAAGAAATAAACTTAAATCCTCTGGTTTCGTCAAATTTTTCGGCAGCTTTTATCAACCCTAAATTTCCTTCATTTATTAGGTCGGGTAAACTAAGTCCTTGGTTTTGATATTGTTTTGCTACTGAAACAACAAAGCGTAAATTTGCTCTTGTAAGTTTTTCTATCGCGTTTTGATCTCCTTTTTTTATTCTTCTAGCTAATTCTACTTCTTCTTCTACAGATATTAGTTCGTATTTTCCAATTTCTTGCAGGTATTTGTCTAGAGATGCGCTTTCGCGGTTGGTTATAGATTTGGTAATTTTAAGTTGTCTCATATATAATGTTTTGAGTTTTTGGGTGTGCTCTGTAAAAAAAATGTTTGCAAATTTAACAAAAATTTAACATTACAATATTTTTCACGTAAAAAAATCAAAAAGTTTTTATTTTTATTTTAATAATTTAACTAATACTTTTATTTTTCACCACTTCCAGTATTGAGTCTTCAAATTCTTTTTGCATTCCGAATAAAAATTCGAGCTCAATTTTTTGATAAAAGATAAAGTTTTTTAAATCATCGGTTATTATCGATTTTAATCTAATTGCATCTTTTTCAGTAGTTAAGATAATTTTATTGTCTGATGAAATTTTTTTAAATTTTTCTTTTATTTGTTGTAAATTTTTTTCATTGAAATTTTTATGGTCTCTAAAACTAATAATTTCTATTTTATCTGATATATTTTTTCTAACATGATCGGTGAAATATTCCGGATTTGCAATACCGGTAATTAATAATATGTCGAAATTTTTAAAATTTGATTGAGTCTTTTTATTCTTGGGATCAAAAATATTAATAATTTCAGTATAAATTATTTTTGTGAAAAAATGTTTTTGATAGGGGAGTAATTTAAGGTCATCACGCCAAATTGTTTTTTCAATTGGCTTAATATCCTCGGGACATTTGGTTATTATTATTATATCGGCTCTCGAGTATTCTGTTTTATTATCTCTTAGTCGTCCTAAAGGGAAAAAATAGTCTTTAAAAAATGGACGTTTATATTCAGTTAATAAAATTGATAAGCTTGGTTTTAGTTGTCTGTGCTGAAAAGCATCGTCTAAAATTACAATATCGCTTTTTTTGTCAGATACAATTTTTTTTATCCCCTTGATTCTATTTTCGGAAACTGCAACAGTTATGTCTTTAAATTTTGATTTTATTTGAAATGGTTCATCACCAAATTTAGAGTATTTTTCTTCAGAATTAACATAAAAAAAACCTTTAGATTTTCTTTTATAACCTCTGCTTAAAACAGCTACTTTGTAATTACTTTTTAATAAAGACGATAAAAATTCGGTGTGAGGAGTTTTCCCTGTTCCTCCTACCGCAAGATTTCCAAAAGTAATGGTGGTAATATTATTTAAGTAGTTACTTTTTAATAAATTGTGGTTGTATAAAAAGTTGCGGATTATAGAAATCAAAAAATAAAGGAAAGAAATTGGGGCAAAAAAAATCTTCAACATATAACTTTAATTTTGCCAAAGATATAAAAATAAAATAAAAGAAGGAGCAAAATAGCTCCTAAATTTTTAATTAACAGCATTTGCTAATTCTGTACTGGCTTTGAATTTAACAACTTTTTTTTCTGGAATGTCCATTTCTTTTTTTGTTTGAGGGTTTCTGCCTTTTCTGGCTTCTCTAACTTTTATAGACCAACTTCCAAAACCAACTAAAGCAATTCTATCCCCTTTAATAAGAGCTTTTGAAGTTATTTTAATAAATGCATCTAAAGCTTTTTTTGCTTCAGCTTTTGTTAATTCAGCCTCGTTAGACATTGCAGCAATAAGTTCCGCTTTGTTCATAGCATAAAATTTTATTGGTTAAATAATACGCAAAAATATATTATATATATCGAATAAACAAATTTTTAATGGTTTTTTTTTGAAAACTGAATTATTGTTTTAAGCACTTGAATAGTTTTTTTGTTAAGTGCCTTGTTTTTGAGTTATTTAGGAAGTTATTATTATATATTTATTGATTATATTGATTGTTTGTTATATTTTAAAAAAGCACCTGATAATCAGATAGTTACTAAGTGTGTTCTTTTTTTTTAATCGCATTTCTTTTAATTCAGTTGTTTTTTAAGTCTCAAAAAAATAGGTTTATTTTCGATATTTTTTTTAGAAAGCTTAAATCTGACGATTTTTTGTTTTAATTATTATTTTTTGATTTAAGTTGTTATTTTTGCAAAAAAAATAAAATGCTCAATAAATTTTATTTATACATATCTCTTTTTAGTGTTGTTGTTTTTAGTTCGTGTTCAAATTATCGTTATGTACATAGAGATATTGATGCAACTAATAAAATAGTTGAAATTTATAGTTTAGATAACTATGAGCCATATCAATTACAACCATTTGATTATTTGTATGTTAATATTCGGTCAACTGATGAACAAATTAATGAGTTTTATTCTAGAATTTCCAGTAATTATTCTTCTTCAATGTCTAATAATCAGTCAAATTTCTTTTTGTCGGGTTATTTAGTAAATGATTCAGGTTATGTTTTTATTCCTACTCTGGGAATGTTGAATGTTGGTGGATTAACAATTGATCAAACCCGAAAGTTAATTAATGACAAAGTAGATGAAATTTTAACTGATGCTGTTGTAAATGTTAGATTAACAAGTTTTAATGTAACTTTTTTAGGCGAAATTAATAACGGGAACATTCCATTTTACAGAGAAAGAGTAAATGTATTAGAAGCAATTGGACAAGCCGGTGGAGTACCTAATTCGGGCGATAAAAAACACGTGAAGATAATAAGGCCTCAGGATTCTATTATGGTTGTTTATGAAATTGATTTAACTGATAAAAATATAATAGCTACAAAAGATTTCTTCCTTCAACCTAATGATATAGTGTATGTTCCTCCTAAACGACAGCAAGAATTTTGGAATTTTTTTAGAGATTATTCAACTTTTTTATCAATTATTACAACAACCTTAACTACTACTTTAATAATTTTGGAGCTCAACAAAAATTAATGGATAATAATAATCAAGAAAATAACAGCCAACAATCATCTATACAGTTTAGACGTTACTTGGTTTTGGCTTTGGAATACTGGTATATGTTTACAATAGCAATAATAATTGCTGTTTTCCTTTTTATATACAAAGGGAAGTTTACATACACTAAATATGGTGTATTTACAACTGTTTTGGTAAATAAACAAGGATCAAATCCTGAACTCGTTGCCGGAGGTTTGTATCTTGGCGGTGGTAGAAATTTGAGCAACGAAATGGGACTTTTAAGATCTTATGATATGATTAGCAAAGTTATTGATAATCTTAATTTTGGCGTTACATATTTTTTAGACAATCGTATTGGCTATGATCCTGAATTATATAAAAAAGCACCTTTTATTGTGCAACCTGACACTCTTTACTCTCAATATAATAATCTTTCTGTTCATGTTGAAATACTTGATGAAAATACTTTTAAATTACATATACCTAATTTTGAATATGAAAATAGTTTTACTTTTGGTCAGAAAATTCAATATAAAAACTTTTCATTTGTTATAAACAAAGACTCCAATATATTTAATCAATCCAATATAAACAAAAAATATTATTTCTGGTTTAATAGCCATGCATCGCTAACTAATTTTTACAAAAATTCTATTACAGTTGAACCCGAGGGAGACCAAAGTACGATTATCTGGATTTGGATACAAGGTAAAACTCCTGCCAAAGATGTGGATTTTTTAAATGAATTAGTAAAAATATATATTGATTTACGATTAAGTGAAAAAAACCAAATTGCAGAAAAAACAATAGAATTTATTGACTTCCAATTAAAAGGTTTCTCCGATTCTTTGAGGCAATCGGAAGATGAACTTCAATATTTTAAACAACAAAACTCTATAAATTTAAGCGACGATGGTCAAAATCTTTTAACTCAATTGCAAGATTTTGATACTCAGCGTAAAAGACAAACTTTAAAGTTAGATTATTATAAATACATGTTAGATATTATTAAAAATAATCCTGATGATATGAGTGTTATGTCGCCTTCTATTTTAGGATTTCAGGACGTTATTTTAGAGCAATATCTTGCTAATTTATCAAACGCTATTTACGAACAAAAAGTTCTTCAGTTTTCTGTAAAACCAGATGCAGATTTGCCTCCGAATGTTATTAAAGATTTGGCAATAGATGATTTAAAAATAACGATAGAGCAACATGTTTCTCAAACAATAAAATATACCGAAGGTGCAATTGTTGAGCTTGAAAATAACATTAGAACAATTCATCAAGAAATAAATAAATTGCCCTTAGCCGAAAGACAGCTTCTTCAAATTACACGCCAATTTGATTTGAATAACGAAATTTATACTTTTTTATTACAACGAAGAATGGAGGCAGGCATAACTTTAGCTTCAAATGCTCCTGATGTTAATGTTATTGATAAAGCAAGGCTTGAAACAATAATGAACAAAGGTCGTGAAGGTGGAGGAAATTTACCTAAACTTTTGATGATTTTTTTAGCTATTGTTGTTGCAATCATTTTTGTAATAGAATTTATGAAAAATAAAATTGAGGATAAATCTGATTTGGAAAGATTAACTCAAATACCGGTATTATCAACTATAAGCTTCAATAATAGAACATCTCAACTGCCAACATTAAAATATCCAAAGTCTTCAATATCCGAAACTTTTAGATTACTTAGAACTAATCTTCAATATACTTTAATTGAAAAGAGAGCTAAAATGATTGTTGTTTCTTCAACGGTTAGTGGCGAAGGGAAAAGCTTTATTTCGTCTAATTTAGCTGCTATTTTTTCTGTTACAAACAAAAAAACAATTATTGTTGGCTTAGATTTACGTAAACCTCGGGTTCAAAAAATATTTACCTTAGATGAAAAAAAAGGCGTTAGTGATTATATTATTGGTGAAATTTCATACGAGGAATTAATACTCGAAACAAAACATAAAAACTTATTTGTTGCTCTTCCGGGAACTATACCTCCAAATCCGGCAGAATTAATTGAATCAAATAAAATGACCGAATTATTTGAACGCTTAAAAACAGATTTTGACTACATAATAATTGATACTCCTCCGGTTGGCATAGTTGCAGACGGTTTATTAGTAGGACGAAAAGCTGATGTTTTTTTATATGTTATTCGTCAAAATTACTCAAATAAAAGCTCTGTTAAATTATTAAATGAGGTTGTTCAAAGTAATAATTTTAAAAATGCCGGTATTGTTTTTAATGGTGTTAAAAAATCGGTTACTTACGGATTAAAATACGGTTATGGTTACGGCTATGGCTATGGCTATGGTTATGGCTATACTTACGGTCAGGGATATTACGATGATGAAAATGAAAAAGAAGAGAAAAAGAATATTTTTAAACGAATTAATGAGAGCGTAATAAGCAAAGTAGCTAAGTTTTTTAATAAATAGTTTTATTATTTGCGTTTAAAAAATCCTTTTTTGTGTGGTTTTGGTTGCTCTGGCGAATAATTTCCCCCTAAAATAGCTTGTCCTATAACACCCCAGCCCGGAAAACCATTAAAATTTCTGTCATCAATATATATATCTGCTAATATTTTGCGGCTTATTTTGTCGTCATAAATTTCTTCGGGATAATTTTTGTTTACTGCATAAAACTCAACTCCGTTTTGTT
The DNA here is from genome assembly GCA_016936595.1 of Bacteroidales bacterium. Classification (GTDB taxonomy): domain Bacteria; phylum Bacteroidota; class Bacteroidia; order Bacteroidales; family JAFGUD01; genus JAFGUD01. Next base: position 12,094 of record JAFGXO010000179.1, read on the forward strand.
TGCAAAAATCTACTGCTGCATCTAAAAAATCACCGCTTCTATACGTCCACAAAATAAGCAAATGCCCTTGTTCTTGGAGAGCTTTTAGTGTTTCAAATGCAAAGGGTAATGTTTTTCCTATTTCCGGAAATTTATGTTCAACAATGGTTCCGTCAAAATCTATTGCTATTGTCATAATGAGTTATTTTTTACAAATTTAAGCATAAAAAAATTCTTTCAAAATTTCTTTTTGATGTAAGTGTAATAAATTTTTTACATTTGCAGCTAAGATTTGTTTTTGTACTGTTTATTTTTGAAAAATACTAAAATGAAAGATTTACACATTTATAACACACTTAAAAGAAAAAAACAAAAGTTTGAACCAATAAATACTCCTCATGTAGGAATGTATGTTTGTGGACCAACAGTTTATGGAGATGGTCATTTGGGGCATGCAAGAGCAGCTATTACATTTGATGTTGTTTTTAGGTATTTGAAATTTTTAGGATATAAAGTCAGATACGTAAGTAACATTACTGATGTAGGTCACTTAGAAAATGATGCAGATTCGGGTGAGGATAAAATCCAGAAAAAAGCCCAATTAGAACAACTTGAACCTATGGAGGTTGTTCAATTTTATACAAACAGGTATCACGAAAACATGAGAAATTTGAATGTTTTGCGTCCGAGCATCGAACCTCATGCAAGCGGACATATTCCCGAACAAATTGAACTTGTTGAAAAAATAATGAAAAATGGTTACGCTTATCAGAGTAACGGGTCTGTTTATTTTGATGTGCTTAAATATAATAATGAACATAATTACGGAGTTTTATCCGGACGAAAAGTTGAAGATTTATACGAAACAACGCGTGAACTCGACGGGCAAAAAGAAAAACGAAATTCATTTGATTTTGCATTATGGAAAAAAGCCGACAAAAAACATTTAATGCATTGGAAATCGCAATGGAGCGAGGGATACCCCGGCTGGCATCTTGAATGCTCGGCAATGGGACAAAAATATCTTGGCGAAAAATTTGATATTCACGGAGGTGGTTTAGATTTGCAATTCCCGCATCATGAGAGCGAAATTGCCCAAAGTGTGGCAGCATACGGGCAAGAACCTGTTAAATACTGGATGCACAATAATCTTATTACGATCAATGGACAAAAAATGAGTAAATCTTTAAATAATTTTATTACTCTTTTTGACCTCTTTTCCGGAAATAGTGATTTGCTTGAAAAAAATTATTCGCCAATGACAGTCAGATTTTTTATTCTGCAAGCTCATTATCGCAGCCCTCTTGATTTTTCTAACGAAGCTCTTAAAGCTTCTGAAAAAGGATATTTAAGACTAATGAAAGCCGCCGAAACGCTCCAAAAATTAACTCCGGCAAAAAAATCTACCATAAAAGTTGCTGAAATTATAAGTAAAGCAACTGATGCAATCAATGACGATTTTAATACTCCTATTTTTATTTCGGTTCTTTTTGATGCAGTTAAAATCATCAATTCTGTTAATGATGGAAAAGAAACTTTAAATGCAGCTGATTTAAAAAAATTACAAGAATTTTTTAGTTCATATACCCATGATGTTTTGGGGCTTTTGCCTCTCGAAAAATCGGCAGAAACTGATTCTGATTTAACTAATGATTTAATAAAAACAATACTTGAAGTAAGGTTAAACGCAAAAAATAACAAAGATTTTACTACATCAGACTTAATTAGAGATAAATTACTTGAACTTGGTGTGTTAGTTAAAGATAAAAAAGATGGTTTTGATTGGGAAATAAAGAAAAGTTAATTCTTTTTTAATTATTGCATCAATATTAATTTTATAAATAATATCTAAATAATGAAAATTTCACTCATTGGAAACGGAAAAATGGGAAAAGCTGTTGTAGAATTAGCTCAACAGAAAGGACATGAACTCGTTGATATTTTTGATATTGACAACAAAAATGAACTTACTATTCAAAACCTGCAAAAAGCAGATGTTGTTTTTGAATTTACACAACCCGAGGCTGCTTTTGATAATATTTCGTTGTGTTTAAACGCAGGTGTTCCGGTTATTAGCGGCACAACAGGTTGGTTAGATAAAATTGATATTGTTAAAAAAAGATGTTCAGAAGAACAAAAAACATTTTTTTATGCTTCAAATTTTAGTATTGGAGTAAATATTTTGTTCGAAATAAATAAAAAATTGGCTAAAATAATGAACAATTACTCCAATTATAACGTTTCAATAAAAGAAACACATCACATACACAAACTTGATGCTCCAAGTGGAACAGCAATTTATTTAGCCAATCAAATAATTTCTGAAATTAAAAATAAAACAAAATGGAAATTAGATGATGCAATAGAAGAAGAAATATTGATAAAAGCGTTCAGAGAAGGCGAAATATCCGGAGAACATTCTATCACCTATGATTCCGATGTTGATTATATTGAGATAAAACATTCAGCAAAAAACAGACAGGGTTTAGCGTATGGAGCTTTATTAGCAGCAGAATTTATTGTTAATAAAAAAGGTTTCTATACAATGCAAGATCTACTAAAATAAAATATCATGCAAAACAACATCGTTAAAATACTCTATCAAAGATTTGAGAGTCTTTATGGTTTTAGTCTTCCAAACAACCCAACAGTTCATAAACGTATTAACGAAGCAGCCCGAAAAGCAATTGTGGATATAAATAAAAACGGAACTGCAAATGTTAATATTCCATTTATACACGCCGATAAAAATGGACCTAAGCATTTAATGACTCTTATAAAAAAAGATGAGGTTGAAAATTTTAATATCTTTGCTCAAACGCATCAAACTTCGAATAATTCTTCAAGTACATTTATTAATAATGTTCATAACAATAGTTCTCAAGAAAGTGATCCAACTAATTACTTGAAAAGTATTATGTTAAAACGAGATAAAGAAAAACGCTCCGAAAATAAATCTTCTACTTTATTCTTATTAATTTTAATTCTTATTTTAGGTGGTCTTTTTTTTGCTGCTTCTCAAATATTTGGATTGTTTTAAAAATATTAGTGTTTGATAAAATAATAATACTATATTCGTAAAAACATGTTTTTTTGTATGGGCTAACGAATAAGGTAATAATTAAATAAAATTAAATGAGCCTTACAAGCAATATAAAACGAGTAACAACACATGTGCTTCAAAACATGAAAAAGCAAGGTGTTAAAATTTCAATGTTAACAGCTTACGATTATTCAACTGCTTTACTTATAGATAGTGCCGGTATAGATATTATTCTGGTAGGCGATTCTGCAGCCAATGTTATGGCCGGATTTGAAACAACTTTACCTATGACCTTAGATGCAATGATTTATCATGCTTCATCGGTTGTTAGAGCTGTAAACAGAGCTATGGTTGTTGTTGATTTGCCTTTTGGAACTTATCAAGGTAATTCTAAAGAAGCTTTGCAATCGGCAATTAGAATAATGAAAGAAACAGGAGCACATGCAATAAAAATCGAAGGCGGAAAAGAAATTTTGGAATCCGTTTCCAGAATTTTATCTGCCGGAATACCTGTTATGGGGCATCTCGGATTAACCCCTCAGTCAATAAATAAATTTGGAACTTATGCCGTAAGAGCAACCAGCGAAGAAGAAGCCAGAAAATTAATTTCTGATGCTTTGCTACTTGAAGCTTCGGGCATATTTGGTTTAGTGCTCGAAAAAATTCCTGCTGATTTGGGGCGTGAAGTTGCTCAAAAGCTATCAATTCCTGTAATTGGTATTGGTGCCGGAGGAAAAGTTGACGGACAAGTTTTAGTTGTTCACGATATGTTGGGTATAACTACAGAATTTTCGCCACGCTTTTTACGAAGATATCATAATTTATCCGAAGAAATACAAAATTCTGTAAAACAATATATTTCAGATGTTAAAAGTGGAGATTTTCCAAATGAAAATGAGCAATATTAATTTCTTGTTTTTATTATATTTGAAAGCTTTTTTAATATTTTAAAGTAGTAAATAACTATCTGAAAGGTTGAGTTTTGATGATGAAAAGGGTTTTGTTTAGCGTGTTTTTTCTGTTTATTGCATTAAACTTTTTTGCACAATCTCCTAAATTTAAAGGTGTTTGGGTTGCTACAGTTAAAATGCTTGATTTCCCTTCACGCAGAGGTTTGAGTTCTTATGAACTAAAAAACGAGTTGCTTGATATATTGGACTCATGCAAATCAATTGGTGCAAATGCTGTTATTTTTCAGGTTCGTCCCGCAGCCGATGCCTTTTACAATTCTCCTTATGAGCCATGGAGCGAATGGCTTACAGGTAAACAAGGTAGGGCTGCTTATCCTTATTTTGATCCAATGACTTTTTTAATAGACGAGAGTCATAAACGAGGTTTAGAATTTCATGCTTGGATAAATCCTTTTAGAGCTGCTGCAACATACTCTTCGGCTGATTTGGTAAATAATCATATCTCTAAAGTGCACCCCGAATGGTGTTTTAATTATGGTGCAAATAAATATTTTGACCCGGGAATACCTGAAGTACAAGATTACATCATAAAAATAATTGCAGACATTGTTACCCGTTATGATGTTGATGGAATACATTTTGATGATTATTTTTATCCATATCCATTAAAAAATCAAATAAACCAGATAATACCGATACCAGATTATAATACCTTCGCTATAAATAATCGAGGTTTTTATAATATTGACGATTGGCGTAGAGATAATATTAATAGATTTGTTCAACGCACACACGATACTATCAAAAAAATTAATAGTGATGTTGTTTTTGGAATTAGTCCATGTGGAGTTTGGCGGAATTTTGGCTACGACGACGATGGTTCATATACAACCGGTTTAGCTGCTTATGATTGGATTTATGCCGATGGTTTAACGTGGCTAAAAAATAATTGGATAGATTATATTGCTCCTCAACTTTATTGGTATATTGGTCATACGGCTGCCAATTTTGATGTTCTTGTTGATTGGTGGAGTAAACATTCTTTTGGTGTTGATTTATATATAGGTTTAAATATTTATAACGTTGATCCAACTCGAACCGATCCTAATTGGGGTGATCCAAGCCAAATTCCTCGTCAAATTAAATTGGCTCAGTCTTATCCCCAAGTTACCGGTTTTATTTTGTACAGATACAAAACATTAATTAAAAATCCGCTGGGCTTAAATGATTCGCTCAGAAACAATTATTTTGCCGATACAGCAATATTAATAGCAAAAAATAATATTTTAGTTAGAGATACACAAGTTATTACTTGGCTAAATATTGACACCAATAAAGTTGTTTTTGTGAAAAAAGAATATCCTCCTCAAAAACCAACAAATTTAGGTAAATATAGAATTGGATCCGAAATTACACTAATGTGGGATTGTCAAACCGAATTAGATTCAATAAAACAATTTGAAGTTTTTATTTTCGAAGGCAAAAATGTTGGAAATATTAGTGATGATAATTTATTTTTAATTACTGAAAATAATTATGTTAGGTTTGATAAAAAACAATATTATAGATTTATGACAAAAAAATACACATTTGTAGTAAAAACAATCAGTATTAATGGTCTCGAAAGTTCAATTAGCAACCCTATTCGTATTAAAATAAGATAAAATAGCGATAATGTATTCATATAAATATCCTCGTCCGGCGTTAACAACAGACGCCTTAGTTTTTGGCTACGACAAAATAAATCAAGAGATTAAATTGTTGTTAATTCAGCGATTAAATGAACCTTTTAAAAATAAATGGGCAATTCCGGGCGGCTTTGTTGATATGAACGAAACCGTTGAACAATGTGTTGTTAGAGAATTGAACGAAGAAACAGGTTTGCAAAAAATAAATTTTGAACAGCTATTAACTGCTTCAAAAATAGATCGCGACCCCAGAGGACGCACAATTTCAGTTGTTTTTTGGGCTATTACAGAAATTAAAAATGATGTAAAGGGGTATGATGATGCTAAAGACGCACAATGGTTTTCCATTTTTAATCTGCCCGATTTGGCTTTTGATCATGGCGAAATTATTAGTAATGCCATTATAAAACTAACTAATCGAATTAAAAATTCAAATGTTTATCTTAGTTTCTTTAGTAATCAATTAGTAAATGAAAACTTAGAAAATATTAAAAAAATATTAAGTCCTTTGTTATGATAGATCAAATTATTAAAAATTATGATTTTTATAAACAAAAAAACTTTACTGAATTAAAATTTAGTTATCAACAATTTATAAAAGCCATAAACACTCTTGATAAAAAAAAGTTTCAGATAAATGAAATAGGAAAGTCTTTTAAAGATAAATCATTGTATTTGATTAAAACCGGAAGTGGAAAAATTAAAGTATTTTTTTGGTCTCAAATGCATGGTAATGAACCAATTAGTACACAAGGTTTATTTGATTTGCTTGGTTTTTTAAATTATGAAGACGAATTAAACTTTTTAAGAGAAAAAATTTTAAACGAATGTACACTTTATTTTTTTCCACTTGTAAATCCTGATGGAGCAGAAAAATTTATTAGAAGAAACGCTCAAGGAATTGATTTAAACCGAGATGCAATTAAGCAAACCACACCTGAAGCCAAAATTTTAAATGATATTATTGATGATATAAAGCCTCATTTCGCATTCAATTTACACGACCAAGAAAGATATTACGGAACAAAAAACAGCAATCAACCAACAGCTCTGTCGTTTTTATCGCCCTCTTTTAATTTTGAAAAATCAATAGATAAATATCGCGAAAAATCAATGAAGCTAATAGTTGCTATTAGTAATTTATTGCAAAAATATTTGCCAAACAATATAGCTAAATATAATGATGATTTTATGCCTAACGCTTTTGGCGATAACGTTCAGGCAAAATCAATTTCAACTATTTTATTTGAAGCAGGCTATATTATAGGTGATGAAAACAGACAAAAAGTACGAAAATTCTATTTTATTGCTCTATTGTTTGCAGTAATTCAGATTTCTGATGCTTTATTTAATAAATATTTATTTTCTGAATATCAAGATATTCCTAAAAATATTAAGTTTAAATTTACAGATATTATCCTAAAAAATTTAAGTATTATTCAAAATGGTAAAGTATTTGTAACAGATGTATCAGTAATAAAAAATGTTTTAAATTCAGAAAAATTTACTGATTTATGTGATGAATTTTTAATATGGGATATTGGTGATTTATCAGATAAAAAATCTTTTTTTGAGATTAATTGTTCAAATCTAAAAATTAATTATAAACTTGAAAGATTGCAAAATGCTAAAAAGTTACTTCAATTTGTTAATGAAAGTTTAAGTAAAGGTTAGTTTACATTTTTTTTAAAAAAAACAATTAATTATTGTAGATTTTATTTTTTTAATTTTAAATTTGCATACAATAAATATGATTAATTCAATTCGTAAAATATTAATTTTGTTATTTGTTTTTTTGTACAGCGGGGTTTATCTAAGTGCACAAAATACAGATGAAACAAGAGCACAACTATTTTTTAAAATATGTGATGAACTTATTTTTATTGGAGATGCAAGTAAGTTAGATTATATAGTTGCTACTTATGGTTGTTCCAATAACTTTATTCAACAATTATCAAAAGCAAAACCCGGAGTTTTTAATTCGCAACGATACGAAATTGTAGAATATAATTTAGCTTCTCCCCCCCCTGAGTATGATATACTATTAATTGATAAAAGTAAAGAAGCTGATATTAATTTAATTTATTCTAAGCTCCTAACTGACGCAGATAATAATTCAAGATCTGTTGCTATTTTTACTAATAATTGGGCTGATACTAATAAAATTGTATTTAATATAGTGGTTGAACCCAATAGCGATATTGTTACTTTTGAGTACAACACCGAAAATTTGAATAAATTTAATGTAAGTACTCGGCCGAATAGTCTTGTTAAATTAAACGGAATTGATATTGGTGCTCGCAAACTTTTAGATAAAACACGTATAGAACTACAACAAGCTGAGCTTGATTTAAGGGTTAAAGAACAAGAGCTTGATAATACAATTCAAGAGCTGAACCAACAACAAGCAAAAATAGATGCACAAGTAAAAGAAATTCATGAACAACAACTTTTAATTGATCAAATTCAAGAAGATGTTATAAGGCAGCAAAGCAAATTGCAAAATCTTGAAGCTGAATTGTACGTAAAACGACAAGATTTAATACGGCAGCAACAAAAATTTGCTCAAAAAGATATTGAATTAAGGCAAAAAGAGCAAGAAATTTTGGACTTTCAGGCTAAAATTGATCAAATGCAAGAGAGATTTTTGGAACAAACAGCTATTATTGATGCAAAAACTGCCGAATTAGACAAAAAAACAGCCGAGGTTGACCAAATTACAAGCGAAATTGAAGATAAAAAACGAGAACTTGGAAATTTAAATAATATTATTAAAATGCAACGTTATGCTTTAATAGTATTTGGTTTTTTAATGGCTATAATTGTATTACTTGCAATTTGGAATTTTAGAAATTATCGTAAAATGCAGCAACAAAACATTGTGTTAGCTCATCAAAAAAATGAAATTGAAGCTCAGGCCGAAGAACTTGAAAAAGCTAATCTTGAACTCGAAAAACTCTCTATTGTTGCCAGCAAAACAAGCAATGCTGTTTCTATATTAGATAATTCTGGTAAATTTGAGTGGATAAACGCCGGTTTTACCCAGCTTTATGGATATACTCTTCAGCTATTAAAGCAAGAATTAGATGAAAATATAGAAAAAAATGAATTATACAAAGGAATTGCAGAAACATTTAATAAAGTTGTTACAAAAAGAGAATCTTTTTATTTTGAGCACGAAAGTTTAACTCGTAGTAATAAAAAAATATGGATTCAGACTGCAATAACTCCAATTGTTAATTATGACGGCGAACTTAAACAAGTTGTTTTAGTTGATTCCGACATCTCTATTATTAAAGAAGCAGAGCAACAAATTGCAAAACAAAATAAAGATATTAGAAATAGTATTTTGTATGCAAGCAGGATTCAAAAAGCAACTCTTCCGTCAACCCGAATATTATTATCATATTTGCCCGAAAGTTTTATATTATTTTTGCCTCGCGATATAGTTAGTGGTGATTTTTATTGGTCAACCAAAATTGGAAAGAAAATTTTCTTTGCTGCTGCCGATTGTACCGGACACGGAGTTCCGGGTGCTTTTATGAGCATGTTAGGAATCACTCTTTTAAACGAAACAATATCAAATTTAACAGGCGACCAATTGTTACCTAATTTTGTGCTTGATGAATTAAGGGAGAAATTAATTCATGCCCTTCGTCAATCTGAAGAAGGAAGTTCAAACAAAGATGGTATCGCATTAGCTCTGTGTATGGTTGAAGAAGGCTCTAATACATTGCATTATGCAGGTGCCGAAAACGAAATTGTACTTGTTAGAGACGGCGATGTTTATTCATACAAAGCTGACGACATGCTTATAAGTTTGCCGGTTAAAGAAACTTATCCATTTACAAATAATGAAATTGAATTTATACCTAACGATATGATATATCTATTTTCTGATGGTTATGTTGATCAGTTTGGCGGACAAGGACCTCGTCGCAAAAAGTTTATGATAAAAAGATTAAGGGATTTGTTTGGGCAGATTTATAAAAATACACCCGGAGAACAAGTTGATATTTTGCGTCAAACACATCTTGATTGGAAAGGAGACAATAATCAGCTTGATGATATTATTATTATGGGTGTTAAATTGTAATTTTAGGATAGTTAATTATCCATTAAGGATAATTTTATATATTAAAGAAATCAATTAATTTCATTCGAAAAAATGTAGATTTTGAAGCGTAGAATAATCGACTTTTTGAATATTTTGCAATTATTCAGTGAAATGCAATTACGTAATATAGAAGCCCAACTAACATACTTTAAATATTATTTTAAATTAATATAAAAAATAATTGACGATTTTAAGAATATATGATACTAATAATCAGTAATTAAATTTGATTAAGTAGTAAAATTTAGTAGCAAAAAGTGATATTTAAACTTTTTAATATGAGCATAACAAAAAATATTTTTCAAACTTACAAAACACAAAAATTACCTCTAATAACTATATGGCATATTTATATAATGCAAAGAAGAAATCCTAAATATCGTTATCATTTCTACACCGATTCAATGATTGAGGATTTCATAAAAAATGAATTTGATAAAGAGATTTTTGAATTATATAAAAGAATCAATATTGGTGCTGCTAAAGCTGATTTTTTTCGATATGCAATACTTTATAAAAAGGGAGGAGTATATTTAGATATTGATAGCTTGATAAAAAGGAAGCTTGATGATATTATTCTTCCAAATGATAAAGCAATTATTTCTTTAGGGGGACATAAAAAAAATTTTATTCAATGGGCATTATTTTTTGAAGCTGGGCATCCTTTTTTAAAGAAAACTCTTGATTTAGTAATTGATAACTTGCAAAAAAATAAATTTCCATTTGATGTTCACAAAATGACAGGGCCTACAGTTTACACAGAAGCTATTAGAAGTTGTATAAATGTGTTGCCAAATATTGAATATAGAGAGTTGGGGGTAGATTATGATAAAAAACTAAAGTTTAGCTATAGAATGAGTAAATTTTTTCTATATGGAATATCCAGAAAGAATCACTGGAAAACTTTATCAAAAACAATACCTGTATTAAAATAATAACTAAATGAATGAATATAAGCCCATAACATTTGCCTGAAAAACAGCGGGTTTTCAGTGCAAAAATTAAACTTTGAACGAAATATTATAAATGGATATTGTTTGAAAAAACAGCAGTTTTCAGGCAATTATCCGTTATTTTAGAATAACTATTTCATTAGTTTAACACGCTGTGCCTTAATTCTTTTTCCTGCTAATCGTGCTAAAGTTGCTCTTAAAATTAAGTTGGTATTTATAACTTTTGACTTAAAAAGATACGGTATAGCTGCTCTTACTTCCGAAAATTCCGAAAGAATAAGCCTATCGATATAAAGTACAGTTTTAACAGGAATACTTTTAATATCAATATCAAAAAGTAATTTTAAAATTAAAGGATTGTTGTAAATTGCAAATTTAATTGAAGCCCAAAATTTAGCATTAACTTCCATAAAAACATAATCTTCAATACGGTTTGAATATTTGAATTCTGTTAATCCCCAACCTGAATAACCTGTTTTTTCAATAATTCTTTTAGTGTATTCGTATAGTTTTTTATCTTCAATGTGTTCTAAAACAACACCTGAACCACCATGATAGGGGTAGCTTAAAATTTCTTTTTGAATAAAATGCGTGATAAGTTTTCCTCTGTCGGCTAAAAAACCAACCGAATAAGTGCCTTTAGACCAAATAAATTCCTGAAAAAAAACATTGCTGCTTTTTAATATATTTGCATCTTCCTTACTTTTTAAAATACCTCGTTCAGCATACCCTTCTTCACGTAAAGATTTGTAAAAAATAGGGTAAAATTTTAATTGGCTTTTGTTGTAATATGTTTCTGGAATAGGAATGTTAATACTTTTAATAAAATCTAAAAAAGGTTTTTTATCAAAAGTTAATAAGTTATTTTTGCTGTATGTTAATTGTCCAACGGTACAATCGCCATATTTACTAACATAATCAAAAGTACTATTTGAACCCGATGGAACAATTTCATCATATTCATCTTTATCAGCAGAGGTTTTAGAAGTGGAATGCAAATTAAATTTATTTGATTTGCGTAAAAAACAAATAAAAGTTTTAGCTTGATCTAATTTGTCTTCTAAAATAAGAATCTTTTTCACTAAATGCTGTTTTTAATTATAATATTGCAAATTTTAAGCCACAAAGTAACAAAAAATTTTCCAATTTTCTTTTTTTTTAAAAAAAACGGCATTTTTATTGCTGAAAAAAGAAAAAGTTTTAACTTAGCGAAAATTATATTTTTAACATTATGTTTGAAGACAATTTGTTTGACAAAGCATTTAACCTCTTTTCAAGGGTTCAACAACAAGATTTTGAGTACGTGTATAGAGGGTATTTTACCCATAATATTACTAAAAAAATATTAACTCTTGCGGATTTAAATATTCAAAAAGCCGTGCCATTTTCAACTATCCAAAAAAGGATATATTATATAATGGTAGAAGGAATTCAAAATATTACTCGTCATCAAGATGAAATTTTTACTGGAAATGAAGAATATCCTGGCATTTTTGCTATCCAAAAGCAAAAAGACAGATATTACGTAACAACCGGTAATTTAGTTTTAAACGAAAAGATTCCTATCTTAAAAGATAAAATTAAGCAAATTAATAGCTTAGAAAAAGACGAGCTCAAAAAATTTCATAAAGATATTTTGCGAAGTGGAGTTATTAGCGACAAGGGTGGTGCTGGTTTAGGGCTTATAGAAATGGCCAGAAAATCAGATAATAAACTTGTTTCAAGCTTTGAATTAATTAACGAAAATTATTCTTATTTTTATCTCCAAACTCAAATTCCTACTACTAAAACAAGTTCTTTAGACGGCGATGTTGAAGAACTGAAACTTAGAAAGTCTTTAATTTCTATAAAAAAGCTTCATTTAAGTTTAATAATCGAAAATATTTTATTATATTTTAATGGTTTTTTTAATCAAGAAAACTTATTAAGTTTGTTATCAATAATTAAAGGGCGTCTTAATATTTCAATTACAACAATTAGGCTTTCGAACGTGATGGTTGAAATGATACAAAATATTATTAAACATGGAGCAAAAGGAGAAGACGATAATGGTGCTCCCGGAATATTTTTTATTCAACAAAGAGAAAAGGGCGATTTTGCTTTAACTTCCGGAAATTATATTCCTGAAAAAGATGCAAATGTGCTTCAAGAAAAAATTGATAACGTAAATAGTCTTTCAAAAGATGAACTTGGAGAGTATTATGATAAAATTTTACTCGACTTAGATTCAGTTACTTCCAAAAAATCAGGCTTAGGGTTACCCGACCTACGAATAAAAAGTGGACAAAAATTAACATATAATTTTCATAAATTAGAAGAAGATTTGTACTTTTACATTCTTCAAACTACTGTTACAAATAAAAAATCTTAACGATGGAACCATTGATACTACAAGCTACAGAAGATACTCCGGAAATTGTTTTCGATCCAGATCAAAATACTTTTAAAATCTCTAAAATTTCTGTTCCCGAAGATGCTTATGAATTTTATTATCCTATTATTCAATGGATTAAAGATTATTCTAAAAATCCTTTAGACCAAACTTCTGTTGAATTTGATTTAGAATATGTAAATAGTGCATCGGCAAAACAACTTATTCAATTATTATTAGCCTTAGAGGATTTGGGGAGAGAAAATAACGTAACAATAAAATGGTATTACGAAGCTATTGACGAAGATATGCAAATGTTAGGAAAAAGATTTAAAAATCTTGCCGACATTGATTTTGAATTTATTGAAATTTAATTTTAAAAATAAAATATTTACATACCTTGCTTTTTTTAAGCAAGGTTTTTTTGTTTATGCTAATATCGCCTTTTTTTCTGCTATAGAAACCTCAACTGTTCTTCCGGCATTAAATTCTATAAAATCGCTTTGAATACCATCGCTAAAAATTACGCCATTGTGTGCCATATTTGATTCTATGCTTAATATTTCGTTGCCAATTATTTTTCCAACAACGATGTTTGCTGACGATGTTCTGCTTACAAATGGTTCGCGAACAACAAACATTAGCTCGTCTGCACTGTGAGCAATTGGGGTAAACTGTACATCAATATTTGGAGCAAAAACATCTAAAAAGCCATTTGTCATGTTAAAAAATGAACTCAGCCAGCCGGTTGAGCCGGCTCCGGTTGACACAATTATTCCGCTTGAACTTTGTGTTTCTTCTTGATTGTTATATTTTATTTTATACTTTGCCGATGCGTGAGAATCAATTCCAATAAAAAAATCGTTGAATGCAAGCAGAGTTTGTCCGTTGTCCATTTTTGCTTGAGCCATAGTTATTGCTTTGGGCAAAAAATTATTGTTAATTACATTTAAAACTGCCGGCATAAAGTTGTTTCTATTGTAGGGTAAAAGTACTCCGTCAATTTTTGAGGGATCGGGGTTTATGCCAATTATAGGTAATCCGTTTAGGTATTTAGCTGTGTTTGCAACTAATCCGTCTTGCCCAACAACAATAATTAAATCTTTTTCGGAAAAAATATAATTCGATAAATATTTTTGCTCTAATCTTTTAATTTTCAGAATTTTAGCAACTTGTTTTTCAACAATACTTAGTGTTTGATTAAAAATAATATCTTCTTTTTCGTATGAATCAAGTTCTTGGTCAACCATAACGTCAGCAATAGCTTCTTCGGCTAAAATTTCTTCTTTAGACATCAAAGGAGCTTTGCTCATTATTTTTTTTCTGCTAAAAGCAACTCTATTTTGTTTTATGTAAAATTTTGCCTGTTCTTCGGTGTTATATTTTGTTTTAAGTTGTTGTAAACGAGTTGGTCTAATAACAATTATTGCGTTTTCTTTTTTTTCAAACGACTTCATTATTTTTGTATTTGTTGGGTCAAACTATTAAGCAATTCAGGCGAAATATTCAAATTTTGAATATTTTGTGCATTTTCGGCTAATTCTCTAAAAGCTAAAGCTATGTCATTTTTAGCCGAGTTATTGTTTAGAGCCGAAATTATTTTCCAATCAATTTCTTTATATGGGCTCAAACCGGCTTCGAGTTTGTATTTTGAAGAGTCTGCTAATAATTTTTCGTTTTCAACTTTGCTTTTTATAAATATTTTTCTTATTTCTTCGGTTTCAATATCGGCATTAATACGCATTAGTCGTATTTTTTTCTGATTTTCTTGCTCCAATTGTTCTTTTTCCATTTTTTTTTGCGAAATTTGTTTTTGCTTTTCTTGTATTGCTATTTCGGTATTAAGTTCTGTTTCTTTTATTTTTCTTTCTTGTTCAACAGCAAAATTTCTACGTGTATAAATTGCTTCGTCTGCTTCTTGTTGGAGTTTTTCTCGTGTTGAAGTTTCTAAAGCTTTAGCCATATCGGGAGTTGGTTTTACCGCTATTACGTTAACACTTAATATTTTTAAACCCAATGATGTGGTGGTTTCTGAATTTGAAATTCCTTCGTATATTTTTTGTTGAATTAATTTTGCATTTGTTATGGCTTCGGTTAGTACAATGCTCTGAATAAACGAAGTAGTAGCTGTTTGAGCCTCGTTAACTAATCGTTGTTCAAGTTTTTCTTCGTCGGAGGTTTTGCGTAAGCCATCAAAATCAACCGTAAAATCTAATAATTTTGATAGTTTTTCGGGGGCTTCTATTTGATAAGATATTTGGCCTTGAACAGTAATAGACTGAAAATCGGAGGTTGTTTCCGAAAAAATAAAAGGAATATCACTACTTCCTAATGGAACCGCAACTATTGAAGATGTTCTTTTTGATGAATAAAAGGCTAAACCTTTTCCTTTTTTTACTTCCAAACCCTTTTTGTAATGTATTACATAAGTCATTGAGTCGAATTTAACATATTTTATCCCGAGCATAATTTTGAGTTTTTGTTTGCACAAATTTATTAAAATATTCAACTCTTTTAAAAAATTTTCAGATAAAGAAAAAATTTTACCACTTTCGCATGATTTTTAAAATTTAATTATGAAAAAAAATATTCTCTTTTTAATAATATTATTACTAAGTGTTTCAGGGCTTATTGCTCAAGATGATTATCCGCTTCAAACGCGTTATCCTTTTGTAAATTACGATAGTAACGTTTTAAGTTTTCCGGGAGATAAAAGTGCTTTTGAAACATTATTTGCAAAGTTCGATACCTTAATTTTATATGGAACAAATCATATTTCAGTTCTGCAAATTGGAGCATCGCATACACAGGCAGATATTTTTACGGCACAATTAAGAATGCGGTTGCAAACAATGTATCCGGGATTAAGTGCAGGAAGGGGATATATTTTTCCGTATAATTTAATAAATACAAATTCGCCATATAGCTATAAAGCATCTCATACCGGAACATGGGAGGTGTGTAGAAACGTGCAAAATAAAGACTGTATTTTGGGTGTAACCGGTATTTCGGCTACAACATTTTCCGAGGGCTCAACAATCAGTATCGAATTGCGTGATAATCAGCAGGTTAATTATGATTTTAATTATGTTAAAATTTTGCATAGCACAGATTCTGCTTCATTTATGGTTAATCTGGTTCCCGATAGTTTAATTATTTCGGCTCAAACAAATTATGAAAAAGGTTATACAGAGTTTTATTTAAATGAATATGTTGATAATATAACTTTACGGGTTGAGAGATCAGAACTAACTCAAAATTATTTTAGCTTGTACGGAATTTTTTTGGAAGATACTTATCCGGGAATTGTATTTCACCCGGTTGGGATAAATGGAGCAAGTACTCATTCGTTTCTAAAATGTACTTTGCTTGAGCAACAAATTGAGGCAATTAATCCCGATTGGGTAATATTTGCTTTGGGAACAAACGATGGCTATACTTCAAATTTTGATTCTATTGCTTTTAAAAATAATATGCAAAGTCTGGTTAAAAGAATTAAGTTGGTAAAACCAAATATAGCAATTACTATTATTGTTCCTAACGATGTTTATTATAAACGCAGATATGCAAATCCTAACACGGCAATACAAGCACACATGATACGTGAGGTGGCAAAACAAGAAGGTTGTTCGGTTTGGAATATGTACGAAATTATGGGGGGTTATAATTCGTCGGCTGTTTGGTTAGATTATAACTTGATGGCTTATGATAAGATTCATTTTTCAAATACCGGTTATATTTATCTTGCTGATTTGTTTTTTACCGCTTTTATTGATGCCTACGGCAATTTTATGAACTAATAGTTAATGGGGGGCAAAAGATAGTTTTACAAAAATATTTTCTGAATTTCAATAAGATAATTTAGATAAAAAGAATTGTTGCGATGAGCAAGTATTATAAATTTATTAATGAGCATTTTTAGAAGTAGGGTAGGTGTTATTATTGTAAAATCGTTGGTAGATTTTATGTTGAATTTATTGAGTATAAATTTTATTTCTTCGTTGGTGTATATATATCCTCTGTCGGGAGGGTTTACAAAAAAATTATAATGTATTTTTTTATGAAAATAATATTTTTGAGCATTGGAATTACTCTCATTCAAAAAATAAGCAAGCATCAAAATATTTTTGCCCGAAATTAAATATAGAGGGATATCGAGTTTTTTTGCTAATATAAAATAAATAATTGTAACTAAAGCAGGACTCGCTTTTTTATGATTTAATAAGCTTGTAATCAGGTTGTTGTCTATAGTTTCATTATCTAAAATAACTTTTATATTACTGTTTTTAAAAAGAACAAAATTTAACAATCTTATCTGTTCAATTGGCGAAAGATTTTTTATGTCAAAAATAAATTTTCGTTTTAAATTTTCAAAAAAATTTGTGAGTGCACTAAATTCTATAGCAGGATTAAAAAAACGATTTAAATAATAAATGCCCTTTAAAAAATCTTTGTCAGCCGAATTAACCCAATTTTCTAAATTTTTTTTGGTTTTTAAAAAGTTGTACTCTGTGTACAGGCTGTTTGCTTTTTCAACAAATAATTCGTTATCAGACAGTTCAACAGCTTTATTAAACTTATCATAGATGTTGTCAAAATCCATGATAAGTTTTTGTTTCGCTGAGTTGGACACAAAGTCGTCGGGGTCCGAGAGCAGTTTTAAAAGGGCATTAAATTCGTTATAGTCCATTATAAATCTAAAATTCGCTCAAGAACTGTGGCTACAAGTTCTTTAACCTTTACTTTATAGTCTGAGCTGTATTCTTTTTTGTATCTGTTAGCTATAATACTGCAAATAGTTAAAGCGTTGTGACCAAGCAGTTTAGATAATCCATAAATAGCAGAACATTCCATTTCAAAGTTAGTAATTCTTAAATCTTTGAACTTAAAAAGTTGCAATTTATCGTTCATGTTCGGATCAACGGTTTCTAATCGTAATTTTCGTCCTTGAGGGCCATAAAAACCCGGGGCAGAAATAGTTATCCCTGAAACCATGTCTTTAGCAATAGTGTTAAACAGTTTTTCAGAAGAGTCAACAATGTATGGCCTGTGCAATAGTTTATTCCAAGAAGTATGTTCAATAAAAGCTTGTTCCATATCGTCATGGGTTATTTTTTCTCTTCCGGCATAAAAATTAATTAAGCTGTCAAAACCTAAAGCAACTTTAGCAGCAACCGGAGTATCAACCGGAATATCTTCTTGCAACGAGCCTGAAGTTCCTATTCTAATAAAGTTGAGTGTATGGTGTTCATCTTTTGGTAGTCTTGTATTCAAGTCTATATTAACAAGTGCATCAAGCTCATTTACAACTATATCAATATTATCTGTTCCAATACCTGTTGAAACAACAGAAATTCTTTTTCCTTTATAATATCCGGTATGAGTTCTAAACTCTCTATTTTGTTTTTTAACTTCAATTTTGTCAAAAAAAGAAGAAATCATTTCAACTCTGTCTTGGTCTCCAACAAGAAGAACAACGTCTGCAATATCTTCGGGTAGTAAATGTAAGTGAAAAATACTTCCATCAGGGTTTAGTATTAATTCGCTCTTGCCAATTCGTTCTTTCATTTTATTAAATTTAAATTTATCTAAACCACAAAATTAAAAAAAAAAAGTAAATTGGTTTAGTTTTTTTAATGATTTTTTAGTTTGGATAAATATTTGCTTTTTTTTTGAAAAACAAATGATAATTTTAAATTTTAATCCGTTTTATTCATAAACATTGAAGGGTTGAAAGTTTATTATAATTAAAGTCAAAAATTTATTCGCATATTAAGTTAATGTTTTTATTTGAAAAATAAATTTTTGACCATCAATAAATGTATATGTATAAAAGGAAATAATTTTTAAAACGAATGAGTTAATTTTTTAATAAAAAAATTAATATGCTTTAGCAAAAAGCACTCTTCTTTTTGAGGGCTTTCCTGTAACAATACATTTCCCGTCTTCTTCGGGTGCATTATCGGGAATTATTCTAATTGTAGCCCGAGTTTTTTCTTGAATTAAGGCTTCAGTTTCCGATGTTCCGTCCCAATGAGCCAGAACAAAACCGCCTTTGTTTTCGATAACATCAACAAATTCGTCCCAATTATCTACTTTGTATGTATTTTCTTCTCTAAATTTAAGAGCTTTGTTGTATATATTTTGCTGAATATCATCAAGTAATGCTTCAATTTGAGCAGAAATATTTTCAAATGAATAAGATTTTTTATCAAGAGTGTCTCTTCTTGCAACTTCAACAGTATTATTATCTAAATCTCGTTGTCCGATAGCAAGGCGAACAGGAACACCTTTAAGTTCATATTCGGCAAATTTCCAACCGGGTTTTTGTTTTTGGTCGTCGTCAAATTTTACGGTAATACCTTTATTTAAAAGCTCTTGCATCATAGGTGTAATTTTTTGACGTATAGCTTCTAATTGATCATCGGTTTTATAAATAGGAACAATTACAACATGTATAGGTGCAACTTTAGGAGGTAATACTAAACCATAATCATCTGAGTGAGACATAATTAATGCACCAATCAGCCGAGTTGAAACGCCCCACGATGTAGCCCAAACAAGTTCTTGTTTTCCGTCTTGATTTAGGAATTTTACATCAAAAGCTTTAGCAAAATTTTGCCCTAAAAAGTGAGATGTTCCAGCTTGTAATGCTTTACCGTCTTGCATAAGAGCCTCAATTGCATAAGTGTTATCGGCTCCGGCAAATCGTTCGCTTTCAGATTTTACTCCGGTGTGAACAGGAATCGATAGGAAATTTTCGGCAAAATTCTTATAAATTTGCAACATTTTTTCGGCTTCTTCCACTGCCTCTTGTTTAGTTGCGTGGGCAGTGTGTCCTTCTTGCCATAAAAATTCAGCAGTTCTCAGAAAAAGTCGAGTTCGCATTTCCCAACGTACAACGTTAGCCCATTGGTTAATAAGCAAAGGTAAATCGCGATACGATTGAATCCAGTTTTTGTAAGTGTTCCAAATAATTGTTTCGGAAGTTGGTCGCACAATGTATTCTTCTTCAAGTTTAGCATCGGGGTCAACCATCAAACCTTTTCCGTCGGGTTTTGCTTTCAGACGATAATGGGTAACAACAGCGGCTTCTTTAGCAAAGCCTTCAACGTGATCGGCTTCTTTTTCAAAAAAAGATTTGGGTATAAAAATAGGGAAATAGGCGTTTTGGTGTCCTGTTGCTTTAAATTGTTTGTCGAGTTCGTCTCTCATTTTTTCCCATATACTAAATCCGTAAGGTTTTATTACCATGCAACCTCTTACCGCAGAATTTTCGGCTAATCCGGCTTTTACAACTAATTCGTTGTACCATTTAGAATAATCTTCGGCTCGTTTTGTTAGCTTTGCCATATTTTGTTGTTTTTTAAAGTTCTTATAAAAGCTCTTGCTTTTTTATTGAGTTGCAAAAGTACGAGAAATTTTTAAGATTAAATGTATTTTTTGAAGGGTTGTTTAAATAGCTCGGTTTTTTATTTTATTACTATGCGTTAAAGTGTAATATTTTTTGCCAAAAAATTAGGGGTTTATGTTGATGTAATATTCATTAAATCAGTTTATTGAATATTATAAGTGATTTTTTTGCGTTTTTTAGTTCTGCTCAATAGTTGTTTTGCAAATTTTGTTATTTGGAATTGATATTTTGATTACAAATATAATATTTTGCAAATTTTTAAACATGCCGGTTTATGCAAAAAATGCAAGGGAACGTTTGATATTCTACTATTTTTAATCTAATTGTTCTAATAACTTTTCAACAACATGCTCATTTGTTGAAGTTTCTATGTCAAAAATAGAAGCTTTTGAAACAGCAAACTTTCGCAAAACCGGTTTTACTAATCCTTTTCGTACAACCCAAATAATTTTCACGTCAGTTTTTTTAAATAATTCATCAATACTATTAGACCAGCCTTTGTTTTTTAGTTCAAGCGGGCCAACTTCATCTACAATAACAACAGTATTTTTATTGTTTTTTACCGATTTTAGAATTTCTTCTCCCCATTCTACAGTATCGTCATTAAAAAAAAATCTGCCGGTAATTGTTTTTCCAATATTTTTTATCGAGCAAAGAATTTTTTGTTCACCAGTAGAAATATCATGCAAATAAAATTCCGACTTCGTTTCATTTTCAAATACTCCAATAGCAGTAAACCCTTGTACTAAAATATTTTTATCTTTTAAATTATCAATAACTTTAGAAACAAATGTAGTTTTACCCTTATTTTTTTCACCCGTTATTACAATTAATTCTCTATTTTTAACTCTGTTCATGAAGTTTTCGTACACAGAATCAGCGATATTTATCATTCCTGTTATTACTTTTGAGGGATTTTTAAAAAAAAACTTAGGATTTGTATTTCTGTCAATTATAACAGGAAGAACCGAAAAAGCTAAACCCATTGATTGGTATAAATTTCCAAAACCTCGGCGAAATAAAATTGCTCTAACTAACGGATTTCTAAGTTCATAACTAATAACACTAAAGCCAATAAGCAATACAAACATTCGTAAAATCATTTGCAATCCAATTATTAATCCTTCGGTATTTAGCAGAGATAAATTTTGAGTGCCGGAATAAAATAAAATTGAAATTAATAATAAAAGCAGTATTTGAATCCAAAAGCCCACTTTTTTTAAATGTCTAAATGCTTTTTTGTATTTTATAATAGCAAACACAATATAAAAAATGCTTATTAAAGCAGAAAAAAGCAAATCAAAAATATTAAGAGATACAAATACAACAACTAAAGAAAATAAATTGAAAAGTAAAAAAAATGCAGAGTATTTTTCGGATTTATTTTCTTCTAAAAAATTATTTTTAAACACGGAATTCTCTAATTCTTCCTTTTTGGAATTTTTTACAGATTTTTGACCGATATAAATACCTAAAATTGCCGAAATAAAACCAACTATTACATAAAAAGAACTTAAAATTAAAATTCCTTGTGTAAAATTAATGTCTGTAATTTTTAATTGTTTTATGATAAAATAGTATAAATTTTCCGATATTTTTACAATGTCTCCACCGTACAATATCAAAAGAGTAATAATTTTATGAATCATAACACTGTAAAGTGCTAAAATTCCGCCCAAAATATAACCCAGCCAATTTTTACCTAATACAAAAAAACTAAATTCTATTAAAAGAGCTTCCATAAAAATACCGGTCATAGGACCAATTAAAACCGCACTTGGAGAAATAGATTTCATTAATGCCGCAATAATTCCTGCCCTGATAACAATACCATTTTCTTTCCAAATTTGACTAAAAGTTATTATTATTATCACAGCAAGAATAGTTAAAATAGTTCCCGACATTGGGAAACGAATATTATGCAAAAAACTACCGAAAACTATTTCAAAACTTGCCCAAATACTACCCAGTACGGCAGCTTTAAACCAAACAGATTTTATTTTTGTGTTATAGATTTCCATAATAAATTTTAAAAAAACATAATTTGATAAAATGTCAGAATAAGAAATAATAGAAATTGTACAAATCCCGAACCCCGCAAACCAGCAACTTGAAAACCTGCAACCTCGCTACTTCTATACGTTTACCAGTACAACTTTTTCGCCTATCTTTAAAAAATGACGTGTTCCCAAATTATTTTCTATGATATCCAGTACATTATCATCAAATTTTGTAAATACGCTGCCAAAAATATACTTCACATTATTAAATTGAAATAAATATCTGCTCATTAATGCCGAAGGTCCAAGAACAAAAATATCTCCCGATGAATTTTCACAAATATCTTTAAACGTATTATTAAACAAAGAAGTAGCAGTTAATATCGTTGCGTCGCTTTGACTTAAATATTTTTTTTGTTCGCTTATAGGAAGACTTATTTCAGTATCTCTGAAATCAAAAACATTTAATTTTATTGAATATTTATCAAGTTTTTCAACTATTGGTCTAAAATAACCAATCATTACAATATTTTTAAACTTTTTAAAATCAATAATATCAAGCATATCTGCCATTATAAAATCAGGATTTTGATAATTAAGTTTTGCATTATAGTAAGCATTTAAAATAACTCTATGTTCAAAATTATTCAAATCTATATTTGAATTTTTAACAAAATTAACATCAAAAGAATTTCCAAAAGTAGCACAAACGCCTATTTGACCGTTATTAAGCATCACGCCCAAATATCTTTTCCCGCTTACAATCCTTTTTATTTCTACAAAATCAAAACCGATTTTATTAAAAAAATATTCTATTGGCTCACTCATTTTTTAGCTGCAAAGTTCTGAAAAAAATACGACTTACAATATATTTTTTTAAGCAGATTAAAATTTCTATCTTTGTAAGTGAAAAATTTTATTATAAAAAAATAGAAATTATGGAATACTCAGAACGCCTACAAAAAATGTCGGTTATTGGTGCTGCCGGCAAAATGGGAAGTGGAATTTTACTTTTAACTGCAATCGAAATGGCTGATACAAGCCTATTGCCGGAAAATAAAAATAAACACTTTGTACTTAATGCTATTGATGTTTGTTCAGAATGCCTTACAGGTTTAATGGAATATGTTAAAGTTCAAGCAACTAAAATAGCCGAAAAAAAACTTGGATTATTAAGACAACTTTATGCCGATAGAGCCGATTTAATTGAAAATTTTGATATTATCGACCAGTATGTTTGGGACGTTTTAAAAATTATTAGACCCTCAACAAGGCTTGAAGCAACTTATGATTCAAATATTGTTTTTGAAGCGGTAATTGAAAATCCAACTCTAAAAACAAAACTTTTAAGTCAGGTAAAACAAAACGCCTCCGAAAATACTTGGTTTTTCTCAAACACATCATCTATACCAATTGCCGAACTTGACAAAAGTGCCGGTTTAGATGGAAAACTTATCGGATTCCATTTTTATAATCCTCCTGCAATCCAAAAACTTGTTGAGCTTATTAAAGGCGAAAATTCTGTTGACGGATTAGAGGAATTTGCCATCGAATATGCTAAAAAACTTGGTAAAATAGTTGTTCCTTCTAATGACTTTGCCGGATTTATTGGAAATGGACATTTCATGCGTGATGCGATTCATGGAATTTTAGAAACTCAAAATTTGGCTAAAGAAATGCCTTATACTCAAGCTCTTTATGCTATTAATTCTGTTTCTCAAAACTTTTTGGTGCGTCCTATGGGTATTTTTCAACTTATTGATTATGTGGGTATTGATGTTTGCAAATATATAATGAGCGTCATGAATCCTTACTTACCCGATGAAGATTTACATAGTGATTTGTTAGATCAAATGATGGAATTAAATGTAAAAGGTGGTCAAAATTCAGATGGTTCTCAAAAAGATGGATTTCTTAAATACGAAAAGGGAAGACCTGTTGCTATTTTTGATATTGAAACTAAAAAATATGTTAACATAGATTCTTTCAGTAAAGATGTTGACCAAAAATTGGGTAAACTCCCTCAAAATTCTATTGCATGGAAACAAACTCTTAGAATGAAAGATAAATTTGATAAACTTGCAATAATGTTTGATGAAATGATGCAAATGAATACTTTAGGGGCTGAAATTGCTAAAAAATATATGGAAAATTCTCGACAAATTGGAATTAAACTTGTTAATATGAATGTTGCAAAAAATGCTGACGATGTTAACACTGTACTAATGACCGGTTTTTTCCACGCTTACGGACCTATTAATGATTATTTAAAGAAATAGAGAAGAATTTGGTTGCAGGAATACTGGATACAAGTTGCAGGACAAAGAACTCGAAACCCGAAACCAGTAACTCAAAACCCAAAAATAAACTTTAAAATTATACGACAATGAAACTAAGAAAAAAAATATATTTAACAGCCGGATACAATACAATTGCTCTCGGAACCGGCAGAAATGAGTTCAATCCCAAAAAAGCTCGTCCGGAATTAGAAGACTACATTAAAGAAGCCGGACAAAGAGTATTAACACAAATTGGCGGTGCAAAAAATATCGACGAAGGAGTAATAGCCAACTTTATGGCTGCTCGTTATAACAAACAAGGAAATTTAGCAGCTTTTATGCCCTACATCGACGAAGGTTTACGCTTTAAACCCGCAACCAGAGTTGAAGGTGCATGTGGTTCGGGAGCCTTAGGTTTAGCCTCGGCTTTCCGATCAGTGCTTGCTGAAACTGCCGAAACTGTTTTAACTCTCGGAGTTGAAGTTCAAAACACTTATAAAGCTGTTTATGGGGCTGATATTTTGGCACTTGCCGGTTGGTTCAAAATGCGTAAAACAGGGCATGTTTATTTCTTCCCCGGACAATTTAGCGACCGTGCAGGCTCATATTACGAAGCTTACGGATTTGATTACGCTCGGAAAGGATTTGCTCAATGGTACAAAAACGCTATCGAAAATGCTCGTTTAGACCCAACGGCTCAAGAATATCATAATACTGTTCCTAATCTCGAAGAACAATACCTGAAAGCAAAACCAAACGGAAAGTTTTTTGTGGATCATTTAACAGTTTTTGATTGCTCTAAAGTATCCGACGGTGCATCGGCAAATGTTGTTGCTTCTGAAGAAGGCTTACTAAAAATGGGTATTGATAAAAAAGATGCCGTAGAAGTTGTTTCGTTTGCTCAAGTTATTGACGATATTACAAAATTACCCCAAAATCCGCTTGAACTTACTTCTATTAAAAAAGCCGCAGCCGAAGCATTAAAAGACGCAGGTATTACCATTGATCAAGTTGCTACTGTTGAAACACACGACTGTTTTACAATTGCAGGTATTTTAGCCGTTGAAGCTCTTGGATTAGCAAAACCCGGTGAAGGTGCAAAATTTGTTGCCCAAGGACATACTGCTCGCAATGGGAAAATTCCAATGAACACAACCGGAGGTCTTATTGGTTGGGGGCATCCAACCGGAGCAACCGGAGTTCACATGGCAAATACAATATGGCAACAATTTACAGGTAAAGCCGGTGATGCTCAAATTACTATTACTAAAGATAAACCTTATGGATTATCAATTAATATGGGAGGCGACGACAAAACAGTTACTGCCATTGTTTACAAAAAAATATTTTAAATATATCAACTAATATAAAAAAGCCGAACTTAATTATTTGTTCGGCTTTATTGAGAAAATATTTTTATAATACTCTCTTGCAACTAAAGCGTATTTATGTGTAATTAGAAACATGCAAATGGATGTATTATTTATAATATGAAACATTTTTTTTATTTTTTTTTAAAAAGTTACTTTTTAAAAAAAACACAATTATCTTTGTAGTGCTAATTTTAAAAAAATGATAAGTAAACTCAAAAAAATATACAAAGATGTTAAATCAGAAGGAGATGAAGTTATTGTTGACTACTTTGGTTTAGTTGAAGAAAAAAAATTAGAAGAAATATTAAACGATTTAGAAAAAAAAACAACCATTTTTTCTAATAAAATAAAAAGAAGAATTTTTTTAATAACGGTTGAAATGTTGCAAAATCTTTACCACCATTCAGTTCCTGATAATACTGATAACAATGAATTTGACACATGTTTTTTTGCAATTACTTCAAGCAAAAACAATACAATTTTTAAATTTACATCAGGAAATTTTATCAATCAACATAATCTTTCGAACTTAGAAGCTAAAATAGAACAATTAAATCAACTTTCAGACGACGAAATTAGAACTTTGTACAAAAATGTTTTAGGAAATAATGAATTTAGTAAAAAAGGTGGCGGAGGTCTGGGAATCATAGACATAAAAAGAAAATCAGGGCTACCGTTAAATTTTAACAAGATTAATTTCAATAAAAATTTGTATTTTTTTAATTTTATTGTATTTTTGGAAAATAAAAATTAGGCCATGAATAACTTAGAAATAACCGGAACAGCAAAAACCCCCTCAATCCTATTCGACGCTCAATCAGGCGTTTTAGAAATAAAAGGACGTTCGATTCCTGAAAACGCTATAGATTTTTTTAAACCTCTTGTTGATTGGCTTGATGAGTACTCTAAAGAAACTAAGAGTGTTACAAAAGCAAATATACAGCTTGAATATTTTAACACAAGCTCTTCTAAATGTATTTTAGATATTTTTAAAAAACTTGAAACAATTAATAAACAAGATAATTCTGAAGTAGTTATTAATTGGTACTACGAAGAAGACGATGAAGATATGTTAGAAGCCGGAGAAGATTATCAATCAATTCTGAAAATTCCTTTCAAAATGATTGAAATTGAAGAATAATAAACTGCTTTTTGCAGTTTTTTTTGCTCATTACCTCAAAGAATCTACCTTTGTTGTTTTTATCACATATAATTTTTCATCTTGAAAAAAATAATTACCCGTTTTAACAAGTACGACTTTAGCAACCAAGGAATAAATCAAATTTTTGCAGTCTCTTTCTTTTTTTTTGCCGGAATTATCTCTCTGTTGTTTTTTTTTATTCGAGGTCTCATCTACGAAAACGTAATTTACAATCTAATAGTTTTTTTATTTATAGTTTGTTCTGTTACTGCCTTTTTGTTTACTAATTACACAAAAAAAATTAGAATTGGAGCTTGGTCTGTTGTTATAATAATGTTTTTTTTAGAATATTTTCTCCTATTTAAACTCACTAAAAATAATTTGGGCTTTATTTGGTATTTTTTATATCCGGTGCTTTCAATTTTTACTTTAAAAAAATGGGAAGGGATAATAATGAGCTTAATACTAATTATATCTACTATTTTATGCTTTGTTGTATTTGATTATCATAGATATTTTTTTAGCAATTATTTTATTCTTAGATTTTCTTCAGGTTATTTTTCGATAATGTTATTAGTTTATATTTATGAAACAGTATTCAATAAAACTCAAAATGATTTTATTAAAGAAAGAATACGAGCAAATGAATATCAATTCAGAATTGAAAACATTAACGAAGAACTTCAAAGTCAAAACCAAATTATTGAAACAAAAAATAAACAACTTGAAGAAGCAGGAATAAATTTAGCCCAAAGTATTACTTATGCCCAAGTTATTCAATCAAATCTTTTGCCCAACAAAAAAATGATGAAAAGTGTTTTAGATAAATACTTTATTCTTTTTAAGCCCCTCGAAAAAATTAGCGGAGACTTTTATTACGTCAACAGAGTAAATGAATATAATATATTTGCTGTTGGCGATTGCACCGGACACGGTATTCCCGGAGGTTTGCTTTCTGTATTATCAATTACTCTTTTACACGAAATTATCAGACGAAAAGAAGCTAATGATAGCGGCAAAGTGCTAAATTTGTTCAGAAATCGTATAAAATCAACATTTTCTTTCTTTAGCGACAAAAATTTTCACGGATTAGATATTGCTTTTGTTGCAATAGACACAAAAAAAAATATTCTTTACTATGCGGGGGCAAATATTCCTATGTTTTTATATTCCGAAGCACAAATTACTCAATATAAATGCACTCGAAACCCTATCGGTTTTTACTACAATGAACAAGATTTTAAAAATTATACTATACAACTCAAAAATAACAACATAATTTATCTTGCCACCGATGGGGTTTTTGACCAAATTGGAGGAGAAAATAATAAGAAAATTTCAAAGAAAGGCTTTGTTAATATTATTCAAGAAAATGCTCACTTACCTATTGATATTCAAGAAAATAAATTTGAAAAATCTCTAAATAATTGGAAAAAAAACAACTTGCAAATTGATGATATTACTCTTTTGGCTGTTGAGTGGAATACAAATTTCTGAAAATTTTATTTATATTTGTACAAAAGTAATTTTTTAGAATAGTGTTTTTAAATATATTACTTAAATTTACTTTAAACAAACATTTTTATTTTATTTTCGTATAAAAACTACAAATGAAAACCAAAATTG
Organism: Bacteroidales bacterium; assembly: GCA_016936595.1. Classification (GTDB taxonomy): domain Bacteria; phylum Bacteroidota; class Bacteroidia; order Bacteroidales; family JAFGUD01; genus JAFGUD01. The sequence goes on from JAFGXO010000179.1 coordinate 40,989, forward strand.
AAATTGTAAAAAACTGGTTGCCCAGATATACCGGACGAAAAATTGAAGATTTTACTAAATATATTTTACTCACAAATTTTAACGCTTATGTAGAAATATTTGCAAAATGGCATAACGTTGATATTTTGGGAGCAGATAAACCTATGCCCAATGCTTCGGCAAACGGAATAACAATCATCAATTTTGGTATGGGAAGCCCTAATGCTGCAACAATTATGGATTTATTAAGTGCTATTTCGCCTAAAGCTGTGCTTTTTTTAGGCAAATGTGGAGGATTAAAAAACAAAAATAAACTTGGCGATTTAATTTTGCCCATTGCAGCAATACGTAGCGACGGTACTTCCGATGATTATTTGCCGCCCGAAGTTCCTTCTCTGCCTGCTTTTAATCTGCAACGAGCTGTTTCTTCTGCAATTAGAGATCATAGCAAAGATTATTGGACTGGTGTTGTTTACACTACAAACAGACGCGTTTGGGAATGGGACGAACGTTTTAAAAAATACTTAACTAAAACTCGTTCGATAGCTGTTGATATGGAAACTGCAACTATTTTTATTGTTGCTTTTGCCAATAAAATTCCCGCCGGAGCTTTATTATTAGTTTCGGATCAACCTATGATTGCAACCGGTGTAAAAACCGAAGAAAGTGACCAAATTGTTACTCAACAATTTGTAGATCAACATATTAAAATTGGAATTGACGCCCTCCACGAAATAATTAACGAAGGTAGATCAGTTAAACATCTTAAATTTGAAGACTAATTTTGACATTATAAAAAAATAAACTCATGAAACATTTTTTAATATTTATTATCCCTGCATTTTTGTTTATTTTTCAATCCTGCGAAACCGAAGACGACATTAATGCTTATTCAAACGATACTATTACTAAAGTTGAAGTAGCTTTTGAAACTGCAAAACAAATTTTTTACTCTCTTCCAAGCCCTGTTGAAACAGCAATGGTTATAGAAAACACTGATGTGGTTTTTTCTGATAACTTTTTATTACCTATAGACGCATCTGATTTGTATGAAACTTCGTATGAACAAGCTGTTAATTTAGGTGTTTACAGTGCCGATTTAAGCTACTTAACTATGTTTGGACAACAACAACTTGCCGTTAAATATTTGGCAACTTGTAAAAAACTTTCTGATGAATTAGGCCTTTTGAATGTAATTAACGATTCAATTATTAATTCATTACATAACAATATGATGAACAAAGATCAAGCTCTTAATATTATCTCTGAACAATTTATGAACATAAATTCTTATTTAGAAGAAAATAGCAGAAGCACAACTGCTACTCTAATTGTTTTTGGTGGCTGGGTTGAAGGTTTATATCTCTCAGTTATGTTAGTGGGAGACAATTTTGATGAAAATACTGAACTTGTTCAAATGATATTCGACCAAAAAATTTCGCTCGAAGACCTTATCAGTTTACTTCAATTGTATAAAAACGACCCGCAAGTTAAAAAATATTTAAACGAAACTTTAGAACTTAAAACAATATTTGATGACTTGAATAATTCTTTAGTTCAAGACGATTTTGATAAAATTAAATCAAGAGTTCAAATTTTACGTAATTCTTTTACAAAAATTTCGTTCTAAGTATATAACAAAACATTAACAATACTAAATACACAAAAATGAAAAAAATAATTCTAATCTTTGTATTCTCTATTTTATTTGTTCCATCTATATTTTCGCAATGTAGAGAATTTACTAATAACGAAGTAGTGCCCAAATTAGGCGATTTTCTTCTTACCGGAAAATATCATTCAATGAAGCTTGCCGAAGGGGAAGAAATTCTTATTTTTAAAACGATTAATAGAGGATTAACTTACCGTTTTGTAGTTATGAGCGAAAATCAAATTCCTCAACCACATTTTATGATTATTGATTGGGATAACAATGTATTGTACGATAACCAAACCGACAATAACTCAAATGTTCATGACTTAATTTGCGACAAAACACAAAGAATTAAAATTATCATCAAAATACCTCGCTCATCATCAAGTCCCGGCGTTAATGAAGGGTGTGTTGGGTTAGTTATGGGTATTAAAACAAATTAGATTGGAAGCTTTGCTGAAAAAAATAAATACTAATTTTTTTAACAAAATTTTTGTAATCATAATTGATTGAACTTGTTAACAAATAAACTACGTAATAATGGCTATATAGCCTAAGAATAATCCTCTATTGAATTATTTTACGCTATCCAAAATTAGTATAGGTATTCAAATACTTAAGTAATCTAAATACTTTTAAAAAAAAATATTAAAAATTAAAGTAAAAAATTCACATATCATTTTTTAATAATTAAAGAATTTTTTATCTTTGAGCCAAAGAAAAAAATACGTTATGAGCTTATCAAATGAAGAATTGTCGCAAAAGTGTACACTTATTAAACAAGTTATTGATGACGGTATGGGTTGGGTAAACCAAAACGCCGAAGAAGATAAACGTCAAGTAACAATCAGCGACCTTAAAACATACAAACGACATATTAGCAGATATGCAAATGCGCTTAATAAACGTCCGGCAATTGCAATTTTTGGACAAAGTCAGGTTGGAAAATCTTACCTTGTTTCTAATCTTGCAAAAACCCCGCAAGCATACTCCTTACTTGTTAAAGTGCCCGGTAGCGGTGATGAAATTGATTTCATCAAAAATATAAACCCCCCCGGAGGAGGGAAAGAAGCAACCGGATTAGTAACCCGTTTTACTACCTCTGATAATTACCAGAACGGTTGGAAACCTTTTGAACTGAAAATTTTTACTCAAGCCGACCTCGTTTGTGTTATTGCAAATGGATATTTCTCTGACATTACTCATTATACTTTTGCTATAGACAGAGAAAAAATTCAGAAAAAAATTCAAGAATTAATCGTTGGAAAAGATAAATCTGAAAGAACAGGGCTTACAGAAGATGATATTTATAATATAAAAGAGTATTTAAATGATCGTTTTAGAGACCATTTTTTAATTAGAGATTTAAATACAATTAATTTTTGGGACGATTTAGCTCAAGTTGTTCCTTACATTGATCCATTAGAACGTTGGAAAATACTTGAGTTTTTATGGGGACAACAACCTTTCTTTACCGATTTATTTAAACAATTATCACAAACTCTTAGCCAAATTAAATTTCATAAATCTGTTAGAGTTGATTTAGATGCCCTTACTCCACAATCTGATACCATACTTGATGTTCAAAGATTAAGAGAATTTTTTTCTGATGAAAAAAAACCGCCCGTAAAACTTTACGATGGTGCTACTCTTTTAGCCGAAGTTGACAGAAGCTCTTTAAGTGCATTAACTGCCGAGGTTGTTATGCCTTTAGCCGACGAAACCTCTGAACACCCCAAACGAAAATTTCTTAAAGATGCCGATGTGTTGGATTTTCCCGGAGCTCGTTCACGTCAGCAAATACCCGAAATAACTTTTGAAGAAAAAGGCGACGAAGATAAACTCTTGGTGTTTTTACGTGGTAAAGTTGCGTATCTTTTCGATCATTATAATATAAACTTTGAAGTAAGTACTCTTATGTTTTGTCAGGACGACAAACAACCCGAAGTTACCGACTTGCCAAAATTTTTATACGACTGGATTAGCAAAGTTCATGGCGATTCAACTCAAAAACGTGAAGAACGAGAACGTCAATTAGAATTACTTGTAGGCAAAACCGAAATTGAAAGAATTATTCCATTACTCGTTGTATTTACAAAATTCAACATCGAATTAGCCGGAAATCCGGCAACCGAACAATCCGGAGATTTAGGCCCTCACAACGCAAAATGGACTGCCCGCATTGGAGCTAATTTTGCCGACCAAATGGGTATTTCAATTTCCGATTCTTGGATCGAAAAATGGAACAACAAGGGTTCATTTAAAAATGTTTTTCCATTACGCGACCCCAAATGGTCTAAAGCAGTTTACGATGGTTTTGATACTGAAGGAAAAGAAACTAATGTAAAAAGCGAATACGTTGAAAAAATGAAGGATATGGAAAAAAGTTGGCTTAATCATACCGATGTTATTAAGCACATTCATAATCCCCTCGAAGCCTGGAAAGAAACTACTGATTTAAACAAAAGTGGTTTAGATTACATCATTAAATACATGACCCCAACAACCAATCCGATTATTAAACGCGAACAAATAAACGGACGAATTGAAAAACTTCAAATTGAATTAGCTTCACTACTTCAAAGCTTTTACAGAGGTGGTACAATTGACGAAAAATTGCAAAAAGCTCGTATAAACGCTGCTCAATCCTTTATGCAAATGATGAAAATGCAAAAAGAAAAAAATTCTTTCGGTCATTTACTTAACTTCCTAATGTTAAAAGAAAACTTATCGTGGAAAATATTTTTTGATTTAATGATGCAAGAGCAAATTGACGATACTCCTGTTCAGCAGCAAGATGACACATCTGACGATAAAACTATCCCGATTGATTTAATTGAAATGCTTAATCAATTTATTGATATTAATGAAAACGATACTCCCGAAATTATCTTGTCAAAATTAAAAGAATATTTTGCTATTGATGACGATGCTACTCTTAAAGAAGTTATGCAACAAAGCGGTATTAACATCGAAACTTTGTTAGAAACTCATAAAAGCGATGAAAAACCGCAAAATAAATACGATAAATCGTACATATTTGCAAAAAAACTTTTAAGTGCTTGGCTTTCACATATTAATGACTTGAAAAACGATAAATTTCTTGATGATTTTGGAATACAAAAAAATATTGCTGAACTTTTGTTAGAAGAACTTAACAAAAGTAAAAACAGAGTTAATCTTAAAAAAATAATAGCCGACACTACTCGTGAGCATATAAAAATGTTTCAATTAACAAGCAATGTTGATATTGTTGCCAGAGTTTCGGCAAATGTGATAAACAAATTTGTAAATACTTTTGGTTGGGTATATGAAACAAGCGACAAACGTCCAAAAATTAAAAAAACTGATACATCAACAATTTTTGCCGAAATGCCAGTAAAAGCACCCGCAAAAAAAGATTTAAAATTGGGTATAGAGTTCCCGGGAGAATTGCAATTTGTTCAATGGTCAACCGGTTTACGCTCTTCATTTGAAGCAAATGTGTATTTTGAAGAAGATGTTAAAGACCCTGAACAAGCTCAAGCTGATGCTAAACTTGGTGTTATCATTCAAAAATTAAACTAATTTTTATACTTTTTTTCATTTACAGGCTGTTTTTATAACAGCCTGTTTTTTTAATAAATTAATATGAATAAATCAGACAAGAGCGACAATAAAATTATCAATAAGCCAACTTATTATGTTGGAATAGGGGCTTCGGCTGGAGGACTGGAAGCTTTAGAAGTATTTTTTAAAAACATGCCCAAAAATAGTAACACGGCGTTTATTGTTGTTCAACATTTGTCGCCCGACTATAAAAGCATGATGGTTGAATTAATTTCCAGACGTACCGAAATGGAAACTTATCAAATTACTGATGGAATTGATGTTGAAGCAAATAAAATATACCTAATACCACCAAAAAAAAACCTGTCGCTTTATCATGGTCAATTATTTTTAACCGAACAGATTAAAGTTAATAATATAAATTTACCTATTGATATTTTCTTTCGTTCATTAGCTGCCGATCAAAAGAAAAAAGCAATAGGTATTATTCTTTCCGGCACCGGAAGCGACGGAACTTTAGGCATTAAAGCTATCAAAGAACAAGGTGGTTTAGTTATGGTTCAGGATTTTACTAACGCCAAATTTGACGGAATGCCTAAAAGTGCTTTATCTACCGGCCTTGTTGATTATGTGCTAAATGCCGACCAAATGGGCGATGCTCTTGTTAAGTTTATTAGCCACCCAAACGTTATTAACCAAGAAAAATCTATTATCGACAAAAACGAAACCGATTTTGTTAAAATCCTGAGCCTTATCAGAAGTAATCTTTCTATCGATTTTTCGTACTATAAACCAAAAACAATTGTTAGAAGAATTGAACGACGAATTAGTGTAAATCAACTAAAGGATATTGAGGAATATGTTCAACTATTGTTAAATTCTAAAGAAGAATGCGAAATTTTATCGCGTGAATTTTTAATTGGAGTTACTCAATTTTTTAGAGATATTGAGGCTTTTGAGCATTTAGAAAAACTTGTTATTCCTCGTTTATTCGAAAACAAAAAAAATTCCATACGAATTTGGAGTGTTGGTTGTTCTACCGGTGAAGAAGCTTATTCTTTGGCCATTTTATGTCAAGAATATATGGACAAGAACAATATAAATATAGATTTAAAAGTTTTTGCAACCGATTTAGACAAAGAAGCTGTTAGAATTGCCGGCATGGGAATTTATTCCGAAAGTATAGTAGCAGATGTGCCCGATGAATATCTTTATAAATATTTTATCAAAAAACACGAAAGCTATCAAATAAATGAAAAGATAAGACAAATGGTTATTTTTGCTAACCATAATATCACAGCCGATCCACCTTTTTCCAAAATTGATATGGTTACTTGCCGAAATTTACTTATATATTTTAAACCCGAAGTTCAGCAAAAAGTGCTTAACATGTTTCAGTACTCTTTGTTTAACGGAGGATTTATGTTTTTAGGTAGTAGCGAGAGTATTAACGGAGTTGCCAGTACTTTTGAAGTTATTAATTCTAAATGGAAAATTTTTAAATTTATTGAAGGTGCTACGCCCGGCGTATTTAATAACTTTTTTAGTAATTATGGTAAGCTGAAAAATATGAATATTAGTATTCCCAAAATTGAACCTAACTTAAATAACAATGTCAGATATTCTCCATTAAATGAATTATACGAAGAAGCATTAACTGTTGTTTCGCCGCCGGGAGTTATTATCGATTACGAAAACACTATTGTTCATTACCTTAATGATGTTCATAAATACCTTAACTTTCCAAAAGGAAAACCTAATTATAATTTTATAGAACTTATTGATCCTCAGCTAACTCTTATTATGTCGAACATAATATTTAAAAGCAGGAAAGAAAAAAAAGAAATTACAATTAATAAATTCAAATATGTTAATGATGAAAAAGTTTGTTTTTTAAACATTTCTGCAAAACAAATAAATCTTGCTAAGTCTAAAAATGAGTTTGTTATTATTACAATAGTTGAAGAAGTTAATACAAAAACAGAAAACGAAAATATTTCAGATTATAACTTTGATGATGCAACAGCAACAAGGATTAAAGAATTAGAAAGAGAATTACAATACAGAGACGAAAATTTACAAACTACAATTGAAGAATTAGAAACCTCTAATGAAGAGTTGCAAGCTACTAACGAAGAACTTGTTTCTTCAAACGAAGAATTGCAAAGCACAAACGAAGAATTGCAATCTGTAAACGAAGAGCTTTACACCGTTAATTCTCAATATCAAGAAAAAATTAACGAGCTTACCGAACTTAACAATGATATTAATAATTTGTTAAAAAATACAGATATAGGCACTTTATTCCTTGATAGTAAGTTAATTATAAGAAAATTTACTAATTCAATATCCAAAACATTAAACATTATGGATATTGACCTCGGAAGACCACTTTCTCATATTACTACTAAATGCAATTACGATAATTTTTACGAAGATGTAAATAAAGTTCTTAACACTTTGGTTGTAAAAGAAGTTGAACTGAAATCAGATAATGGTGAATGGTTTTTGATGAAAATTCAACCTTACCGACACCCCGACAATTCTATACATGGTATTACTGTTACTCAAATGTCTATTTCTAACTTGAAAAATGCTCGGACAGAAAATCAAAAACTTAAACAAATTATTGATAAAGCATCAATTGGAATTTTAATTTCTGATAAAAATGGAATAATTGAATACGTTAATTCTGAATTTACCAAAATAAGCGGTTATTATCCTGAAGATTGTATTTCTAAAAAAGTAAACATTCTTAATTCCAACTTTCATAAAAGAGAATTTTTTGAACACTTATGGAACACTATTTTATCCGGTAAAACTTGGAACGGAAGTATTAGAAATGCAAAAAAAAGCGGCGAAATTTATTGGGAAAACAACAGTATATCGGCAATTAAAAACTCAAAAGGAGAAATAATTAACTTTATTGCAATAAAACAAGATATTACTCAAGAAAACTTAATTAACGAAAAATTAAAAATTAAAAAAACAATTATCAACCAAAGTAATAAAATAAGCAAATCAGGCTCTTGGACTTATAATTATAATGACGATATTCTTATCTGGTCTGATGAAGTTTATAGAATTTTTGACGTTGAGCCTCAAAACTTTACGCCTACTTTTTCTAATTTCTTAAAACTTGTGCACCCTGATGACGTAGATTTAGTTAACAATAATTATAAACAAGCTATTGAAAATGGCTTAGCTTACCAATTAGAGCACAGAATTATTACACCCAAAAACGAAATTAAAACAGTTATTGAAACATCTGAACAAATTATTGAGCAAGATGGGAGTGTAATTTCAATTGGAGTAATTATGGATATTACTGAACAAAAAATTCATGAAAATGAACAAAAAATGCTCATTAATACTCTTCCTGTTGGTTTTGCATATCATAAAATTATTTATGACGAAAACAATAAACCTGTTGATTATGAATTTGTTAACGCTAATAAAATCTTTTGTAAATTATCCAAATTGGATTATAATAATATTATAGGAAAAACAATTAAAGAACTTACTCCCGACTTTGATAATGCTTGGATAGAAAAATTTGCAGAAGTTGCTGCAACAGGAAAACAACTTGATTTTGAACAGTACTTAAAAACCTTTAAAAAGAATATAAAAGTAAAAGCATATTCTCCTCAAAAAAATTATTTTGCAATTATTTTTGAAGAAAAAGAATAATTCCGATGGATAAAAATACATATAAAAAACTTGAAGATAAAGCTTTAAAAAAATATCACGATAAAAATATTGACGTTACAAAATTGTCTAAAGACGAAATTGTAAAAGCATTTCAAAGCCTTGAAATTCATCAAATTGAACTTGAAATGCAAAATGAGGAACTTATTTTAGTTCAAAAAAAACTACACGAAACACAACAATATTATTTTAACTTATTTAATTCTGCTCCTGTTGGTTACTTAGAGATAAACTCTGACTTTAAAATTATTGAAGCTAATTTAACATTTTCTGAGTTGATTAATACTGAAAAAAATAAAATTATTAACTCGTATTTTACTAATTTTATTTGCGAAGATTTTCAAGATGATTTTTATCTTGCTCTTAAAAATCCTCAAACAAAATCAATGGTTTTAAAAATAAAAAACATTACAAATTTAAATATTTGGGCTAAAATTGATGTTTTATTTAAAAAAAATTCTCAAACCTATTTTCTTACTATTTCTGATATTACCGACCTGAAAATTGCAAATCAAGAAAAATTAGAAAATGAAAAAAGATACAAACACCTTTTTGATTCTTCGCCCTTAGGAATACTTGTTTGCAACACGAAAGGTGATATTTTAAATATTAACAAATCAGCCCTTGATATATTAGGTTCAAAATCGGCATCAGAATCTATTAATAATATCAACATTATTACTAATAAAGCAACAAGAAAATACGGATTATCAGATGTTTTTTTAAAATGTATCAATGAAAAACAAATTAAATTTATTGAAAAAAATTACACCTCAACTTGGGGAAAAACCGCTTACTTATCGGCTTATTTAAGTCCTTTTATTAATGAATATACTAACGATTTAAATATATATATTACTCTTGAAGATATTACAAAAAGAAAACAGGCCGAAGAAAAATCAACCATGCTGTCAAACATTGTTGAACAAGCAACAACAACAATTGTTACTACAGATTTAGATGGAAATATTACTTATGTTAATAAAGCTTTTGAAAATTTAACCGGTTATTCTTATAACGAGGCTATTGGCCAAAATCCAAGAATTTTAAACGCCGGTAAACAATCTAAAAATTTTTTTATTGAATTGTGGGATACAATTCTGTCCGGTAATGTTTGGAAGGGGGAATTTATTAACAAGAAAAAAAATGGCGAAGAATTTTACGAAGAAGCTTTAATATCTCCTTTAATTGAAGAAAACGGAACTATTTCGGGCTTTTTTGCAGTAAAAAAAGACATTACTTTAAGAAAAATTGCCGAAAATAAACTTAAAGAAAGCGAAGAAAAATACACAATTTTATTCGAAAAATCAACTATTCCTACTGTGTTGGTTAATGAAGATGGCGGTATTGCTTATTTTAATGAAAAAGCCTACAAAACCCTCGAATATTCTAAAGATGAATTTGCAAAACTATACTTATCAGATATTGATATTTACGAAAAAATTAGTGATGTAAAAAAACGGTTATCTGAAATTTCAAAAAAAGGTTACGTTGAATTTGAAACCATTCACAAAACAAAAAATGGTAATTTTCTTAATATTTTTGTTACATCTACACTAATTAAAATTTCAGGTGTAAAATATTATTTAAGCACATTTGTTGATATTACTCACAGAATAACAGTAGAGAAAAAATTAAAAGAAAGTGAAGAGAAATTTAGAGCTATTTATGAACAAGCCTCTGCAGGTATTATTATTGCTAATATTGACTCAAAAATTACTGATATTAACCCAATGATGTGCCAAATAATTGGATATTCTAAAAACGAATTATTAGCATTATCGGTTCGAGAAATAATTCACCCCGATGATGTAGTTCTTGATTATAAGCGTATTACAAAGACAATTGATGCAGGTGAAATAAAAAAAACAATCCAAAAAAGATTTATAGGAAAAAATGGAAACACTATTTGGGCAAATGTTTCTATAAGGGTTAAAAAAGATGAAAAAAATAACCCTGTTGGTGTTATTTTAGTTATTGCAGACATTACTCCCCAAAAAAATGCTGAAAATTTATTAAAAGAAAATCAAAAAAGACTTGATTTAATATTAAATTCTTTTACCGAGCCGGTTTATGTTGTTTCCTCCGATCATAAAGTGATTTTTGCTAATAAAGCTATGAAAAAACAATATGGCCAAAAAATTTTCCATCAGCATTGCCATAAAACTATTTTTGACAGCTCCCAAGAATGCAATTGGTGTGGTTTTAATTCTCTGAACAGTAATAATAGAGTAAAAACTTTTGAACTTTTTTTTGATAGAGAAAATAAATACAAAGAGGTTACTAACATTCTTTTGGATAACGGAAATAAGTTAACTGTTTTTCACGACATTACAGACCTGAAAAAAGCACAAGCTGAAATTAAGGAAAACGAGCAAAAGTATATTGCTATTTTTGAAAAAGCACTTAATCCTATACTTGTTATTGATAAAGATGGATTTATTGTGCAATTTAATGAAGTAGCATATAAACAATTAGGATACTCAAAAGAAGAATATTCAAAATTGCATATTTCAGATATTGATTTAAATGATGCTTCTGAGGTGGTTAAAGAAAGATTACAATATATTAAAAAACACCGTTCTTTTTCTTTTGAAACTAAACACATAACAAAATCCGGAGAAATTTTAGATGTTTTTGTTAAAACTTCAGTAATTTATATTAAAAATGAATTGTTTTATCTTGCTATTTTCGATGATGTTACTCCAATTAAAAAAGCAGAAGAGGAAATAAAAAATTACTCTCAAAAATTAAAAGAAGCTCAAAAGCTCTCACAAATGGGTAATTGGGAATTAGATTACATCAATAATAAGCTGTTTTTTTCCGACGAAATTTGCCGTATTCTTGAAACTAATTTACAAAATACTTATAATACTTATGATACTTTTTTAAATTTTGTATATCAACAAGATAAAGAAATGGTGAAATTTGTTTATGATAATTCAATAAAAACAAAATCTATATTTGAAATAGAAAATAGAATTATTACTAAAACCGGAAAAATAAAATTCGTCAAACAAAAAGCTGACCATGAATTTGATAAAACAGGCAAACTAATATATTCAAGAGGTGTATTTATTGATATTACAGATGCTAAAAAAGCTCAATTAAATATTATCGAAAGAGATAAGTATATAAAAGCTATTAATAATATTACTTATTTGTTGCTTAATAAAAAAGATGATAATGTATTTAATGCAATAGTTGACATATTAAAAAAACAACTAAATGTGAATAACATTACTATCTTTAAAAACATTTCCGAAAATATTGAAACAATAAAAATTCATAAAGTAGCTGAATTTTTAAATTTCAATAAAACTTCTAAAAAAGATGTTTTTACTATTTTACCAAAAATAGCTGAAAAACTTTGTTATGGAGATATTATTATTGAAAAGCTCGAGAATATTGACCGTATTAATGAAACAATTATAAAAGATGAAAAAATATCTTGTTTTTTAGCAGCTCCAATTTTAACTAACCGAAAACTATGGGGGTTAATGCGTTTTGATATTTATGAAAAAAATAAAAAATGGAACGACACTGAAATTAGTTTTATTAAAACTGTCTCGCAAGATTTATCTCAGCATTTAGAACGAGTTGAAGCTGAAAATGCCCTAAAAGAAAGCGAAAAAAAATTCCGTTCTCTTGTTCAGTCTCAAGGTGAAGGTGTTGCAATTACCGATATGAAAGAAAATTTTGTTTTTGCAAATCCTGCTGCTCTAAGTATTTTTGGTGTTGATAAAGAAGGACTTATTGGCAAAAATTTAAAAGAATTTGTAAATAAACAACAGTGGAATAAAATTTTGGATGAAAGTAAAAAAAGAGCTTCTAAGCTTAAAAGCACTTATGAAATTACTATCCAAAAACCAACCGGTCAAGCTGTAATTTTGCTTGTAACAGCTACTCCTCATTTTAGCATTAACAATCATGTAGTTGGAACATTGGGGATTTTTAGAGATATAACTAAATTTAGAGAACAAGAAAAAGAATTAAAACAAGCATTAGAACTTAAAAATATTTTGCTAAAAGAAGTTCATCATCGGGTTAAAAATAATCTTCAAACTATTAAAAGCTTACTTTTTCAACAACAATATATATCTGAAAATCAAACTGTTAAAGCTGTTTTGCAAGACAGCATGAACCGTGTTGCTTCAATGGCTCTTATTCATGAACAAATATATAAATCTGAAAATTTAGATAAAATTGATGTTAAGAAATACATTGTTAATTTTTCTAATCAATTATTTAGTTCTTACAGAAAACCAGGCAGTAATATAAGTTTAAACACAAATATTGATAACAGCTCTCTTTTATTGGACGAAGCTATTCCAATGGCTCTTATCTTAAACGAACTTTTATCTAATGCTTTTAAGTATGCATTTATAGAAAGAAGTTCCGGAAATATTTATATCGAATTTAAAGAAATTAATAAAAAACGAAAATTAATTGTTGCAGATAATGGAGTTGGTTTACCTAAAGATTTTAATATTGATAATACAAAAACATTAGGAATGCAAATAATAAAAAACATTGCTACACGACAACTAAAAGGAAGTTTAAATATTAATACAACTACCGAAGGAACAAATTTTGAAATAATTTTTTAACTTGCTTTTATTATGGATCAAATAAAAATACTTATTATCGAAGATAATTTCATCACTCTTAGAGAAATAGAAATTAGGATAAAACAAATGGGCTATATGAACACCGAAACTGCCGTTACCGGTGAAGAAGCTTTAGAAAAAATTGAAACTTTTATTCCTAATCTTGTTGTAACTGATATTAATTTAGGTAAAGGTATTGATGGCATAGAAACAGCTAAGAGAATTCGCCAAAAAATAGATGTTCCAATTATTTATCTTACTGCCTACGACGACGACGATACGCTTGCTAAAGCTAATATTAACGAACCTTATGCTTATTTAGTTAAACCTTTGCAAGAAAGAGATTTACGTATATCAATAAGCATTGCATTATACAAACATAAAACCGACAAAAAAATAAAAGAACTTGTTGCTACAAAAGATAGATTTTTTAACATAATTGCACATGATTTACGTAGCCCTTTTAACGCAATAATTGGGTTTAATGACTTAATGATCAATAATTTTGATAAAATTTCGGACGAAAAAAAAATATTATTTTTAAAAAATATTCACAAAACTTCATTAAATACATTAAAACTCCTTGAAAATCTTTTGGTTTGGGCTCGTTCACAATCGGGTAAAGAAGATTTTGACCCCGTAATTTTTGAACTTAATACTTTGATTTTTGATAATGTGGAATTTGCTCTTAATTCAGCTAAAAGTAAAAATATTTCACTTGATTTTGAAAATCCTTCTGACGTTATTATGGTTTTTGCTGATTTGAATATGGTTAATGTTATTTTAAGAAATCTTATCTCAAATGCAATAAAATTTACACCTCATCAAGGAAAAATAACCATTACAATAGCCGAAATAAACAACCAAATTAGAGTAACCATTAAAGATTCCGGAATAGGAATTTCTGATGAAAACATTGAAAAATTATTTAAAATAGATCAAAATTTTACTCAAAATGGAACTGATAATGAAATTGGATCTGGTTTAGGTTTAATTTTAGTTCATGAATTTATTGAAAAAAATAATGGTAAAATTTGGGTGCAAAGCAAAATAGATCACGGTAGTAGTTTTAATTTTACTTTACCCAAAAGTATTCCCTCTGAATAAAAACTTTTGTTTTTTTGTGATTTAATGCTTATTAAATTTATTGATATTACTTATTAAGTATTATATTTCGCACTATTCATAAAAAAACAAAATTTAATTTTAAATATAAATAAAAAACCACAGAAACTATATTTTTTCTGTGGTTTTTAAAAATATTTTTATCAAAAGAGTAAAAGTTTTATCTATTTCCCGGTCTTCTTTGATTGTTATTTGTGCTACTTGAGTTCGTAGAACTACTTCTTGAATTGTTATTGTTCGGAGTAGTTGTTGTACTTCTACTGTTGTTATTGTTCGGAGTTGTAGTTCTGCTCGAATTGTAACTGCTGTTGTTATTGTTCGGAGTAGTAGTTCTGCTCGAATTGTAACTGCTGTTGTTATTGTTCGGA
>JAFGXO010000180.1 GCA_016936595.1 Bacteroidales bacterium
AAAAGATTATTAGAGTATTCAATAAATACTAAACCTTATATTTACAGAGATATAATTAGTCAACTTGAAATGTCTTAATATGCAAATAAAAAAAATCTGATTATGAAAAAAATCGCCTTAACTTTAAGTGTATTGTTTGTCCTTGCTATTTCAATTGGTAATTTTTCTTGCAAAGACCCAGACCCAGAACCTCAAGACACAACTAAAACTGTTTTAAATGAACAAACTGTTGACGATGGTGTTAATTCTACCGAAATTATTACTGATGTTATTGCCGAAGTTTTAGTTTCTGCTGATGAAAATTCTGCAGATAAAAAAACTTACCCTAAAACTTGTGCTACTGTAACCTTAGAGCCAACTGTAGGGTATCCAAAAACCTTAACAATTGATTATGGTACAAGTGGTTGTAGTATGAACGGGCATACTATTAGTGGTACTATTACAGCAACTATTAGCGACAAATTAAGAACCGAAGGTACTACTGTTTCAATTTTATTCACTGATTTTTCTATTGATACTTTGGCTGTTGATGGTGCTATCTCGCTCACAATTAACTCTGTATCTATTGCTAACAATACTATTGATTTTTCTGCTGCTTTATCGGCTGTAACTGTTACTATGCCTAGTGGAAATATTCAAATGGGCGGGTCAATGGATATAACTTGGAATATAAACACTCTTACTAATTACGAAGATGATAGTTTTAATATAACAAGTGGTTCATATACAGGAACTAACAAAAGAGGGAAAATTTTTACCGGTTCAATTATTGAAACTTTGGTTTATACCGTAGAATGCGAAACTTTTGTTGATGGCAAAATTGAATTTGAAACTTCTGAAATAGCTTATCCTGCAACAATTGATTTTGGAAATGGTACTTGTGATCATCTGGCAATAGTAACTACTACAATTGAAATAACTGTTGGTAATTACACTTATACTGAAGATTATTCTTACGAAATTATTTTACCTTAGTTATTTTCATAATAGAGCAGCATTTTTGTTGCTCTTTTTTTAACTGATATGCCCATAACTCAAAAAAACTCATCAAAAAATTAAATTTTATGATTGAAACCACTAAAATTAAATGCGATGAAAAAATTATTATTGTTAAACGTACTTATATTTGGGTTTATACTTCAGTTATTTTCCCAAAACAATTTCTCGCAAAACATAAGAGGCCAAGTAGTTGATCAACAATCTCAAAGTCCACTGCCCGGAGCTTATGTTAAAGTAGCCTATTCAAATCCGTTAATAATTGTAGCTTCAGATGCTAATGGTGAATTTAGATTCAACTCAATAGCTGTAGGGATTTATGATATTGAAGTTCAAATGATTGGTTATGAATTAGTTATGCTTAGAAATGTTCAATTATCTTCCGGTAAAGAATTAGTTCTGAAAATAGAAATGGTTGAACAGGTAACTGATTTAGATAAAATAGTAATATCCGGTTACAAAAAAAACAATCCTTTAAATAACATGGCCAACGTTAGTGCAAGATCTTTTTCTGTAGAAGAAGCCGATCGATATGCAGGTACTTGGCTTGATCCGGCTCGAATGGCGGCTAATTATGCAGGTGTAATGGCTATGGGCGATCAGCGTAATGATATTATTATCAGAGGAAATTCTCCGCTTGGAGTTTTATGGAGGCTTGAAGGTGTTGATATTCCAAATCCAAATCATTTTGGAACTCTTGGCACAACAGGAGGACCAGTAAGCATTTTAAATAATAATACTTTGTCGAACTCAGATTTTTTTACAGGGGCTTTCCCTGCCGAATATGGAAATGCAACAGCAGGTGTTTTTGACTTAAATATGAGAAATGGAAACAATGAACAACACGAATATGTTGCTCAAATTAGCATGAATGGATTTGAATTTGGTGCCGAAGGACCTTTTTCCAAACAATCTAAGGCTGCTTATTTATTTGATTATAGATATTCTACATTGCAAGTCTTTGATTTAATGGGTATTAATTTTGGTGTTTCGGGTATTCCTCAATATCAGGATTTAACCTTTAATATTGATTTGCCTAATACAAAAGCCGGAAATTTTGTGATTTTTGGGGTTGGTGGTACAAGTTATATTCAAGCAAATAGTGCCGACAGAGATGTTGACGATTGGTCGTTTGGAAAAGATGATTTAGATTTTACTTTTGGTTCAAATATGGGTGTTGTTGGGTTTTCCAACCAATATTTTTTTAATACTTCAACCCGTATTAAAACTGTCGTTGCTGTTTCCGGCACGCAAAACACTACAAAAGTTGACTCTTCTTTTACTGATAAACCCTCTGAAATATATTATGGCGATAATTCGTACGAAGTAAAATATTCTGTTAATTCAAAATTTACTAAAAAAGTTAATGCAAAAAACACGTTTAATATCGGCGTTAATTTAGATTTTTATAATGTAAGTTACGAAGATAGTGTAAAAAAAGCCGGAACTGAACAATTTGTAAGTTTATCCGAAGCAAGTGACGAAACTTTGGCTCTTTTTCAAACTTATTTGCAAGCTCAACATAAATTCTCTCAAAATTTAAGCATTTATGGGGGGGTGCACTATCAATATTTTACTTTAAATAATTCTTATAGTTTTGAGCCACGTGCAAGTTTTAAATATATTATTTCTAATAATCAGTCGGTTAGTGGAGGGTTTGGCGTTCATAGTCAATTGCAGCCTCGGTTAATGTATTTTACAAAAACCATCCATCCCGACGGAACTTATGACTATACAAATAAAAACCTTGATTTTTCAAAAAGTACTCAATTTGTATTAGCGTATGATTTTTTAATAAATAAAGATTTAAGATTAAAACTTGAAACTTATTATCAATATTTGTTCAATATTCCTGTAGAACTAAATAGTTCAACTTATTCAACAATAAATTACGGAACAAAATTCTTTTTGGATAGAGTAGATAGCTTAGAAAATACAGGTACAGGAAAAAATTATGGAGTTGAATTAACTTTTGAAAAATTTCTGAATGATAATTATTATTTTTTACTCACAACTTCAGTTTTTAATTCAAAATATACAGCAAGTGATAATGTTTTAAGAAATACTGCATACAATGGTAATTATGTTGTTAATTTTTTGTCGGGATATACTTTTGATATTAATGCTAATAATAGTTTATCTGTTGATTTTAAATTTGTTATGGCCGGAAATAAAAGATATATTCCTGTTGATTTGGCAATGAGTAAATTACTTGGTTCTGAAGTTCTGGATTATTCTCAAGCCTTTAATAATCAGTATGATCCATATCTTAGGTTAGATGGGCGAATTTCGTATCAAGTAAATTTTAATAAAATGAATGCTGAGTTTGCTTTTGATGTTCAAAATTTAACAAGTAAAGAAAATATCCTTATGCAATCTTACGATCCAAATACAAATTCAGTTCGCACTGATTATCAACTTGGTTTGTTTTATGTATTTTTAATTAGGATTCAGTTTTAAAAAATAATCGAAAATACTTATTATTTAGTTGTTTTTTGAACAATCAAAATTTAAAACATGACAAATGTATTTTAATTATCAAAAAAAAGTTTGTTTATTTGCTGATATTTATGATTGTTGTTTTTCTTGAGTTTTATTATTTGTTACTTGAAAAATGATTTTTGTATTAGTATTCAAATTAATAAATTATTTTTAAAATTTTAATCATGATAATTGAAGATAAAACATTTGTATCGATAAAATATGAACTGCGTTTTGATAGTGCTGAAAATGACGTTGTTGAAAAAACTACTGATGATAATCCATTAAGTTTTATTGTTGGAACCGGAAAAATGATGCCGGCTTTTGAACAAAAATTATTGAATCTGAAGATAAAAGATAATTTTAATTTTATATTAAAACCCGAAGAAGCATACGGAATGCATAATCCTGAAGGAATAATGAATTTATCTATTGAAGTTTTTATGTAAAATGGTAAAATTGACGAAAATTTAATTCAACTTGGCAGAACTTTGCGTTTGCAAATGAATGATGATAGAGTAGTGCATGGTGTTGTGAAAAATGTGACTGCCGATGAAGTTACAATAGATATTAATCATCCTCTTGCCGGCAAAACACTGGTCTTTTACGGTGAGGTTCTTAATATTCGCAAAGCTACAAAAGAGGAACTGTCTGACACAGGTCATAAATGTACCGGTTGTGGTAAACATTAGAGTTTTTTTATTAAACTACTAATAATCGAAAAAATTTAATAATTAATTAAACTAATTATTTTTTGATTTTTTTTGCTTAATGTTTTTTTATGATAATTTACGGTGTTTTTTTTTCTAATTATTGGTTTTTAATTAATCTTAAATCGTAAATCTTAAAATTATCATTTTTTATATTTTTTTTTGATGATTCGTCAATAATAACTTTTTAGTTTTTCTTTCCTATATTTCAAAAGACTTTACAATTTTTTCAAAAAAAGTGTACCTTTGTAAATAGCTAAATCTAACCAAACTTCACATGAAACGAAC
>JAFGXO010000181.1 GCA_016936595.1 Bacteroidales bacterium
TGGAACATATTCGAATCAGGCATCAAAAAAGACAAGCGGATATTGACAGATATTATAAGAAAACTTAATTTGGTAAAGTAGAACTATTTAACAATTTATTAATTACCGCGAAGCGGTTGATTTTTTTTTGAAAATGGCATTATATTACGACTTACCTGTATTTAAAGATGTGTACACCCTCATTTTGAAGATTTTTGAATACTCCAAAGATTTTCCACACGAGTATAAACACAGCCTTGGGCAAGATATGAAGCGAGACAGCATCCAGCTTGTAAGGAGTATATATAGAGCCAACAAAGCAAAAGATAAGTTGGCGTATCTCGAAGCATTTTTAGACGACTTTGAACTATTAAAATTCGAAATACGCCTTTGCGTTGATATGAAAATTCTTTCTATTAAAAAGCAAGCAGAATTAAGCAAATTAATGGACGGTATTGGAAAACAAATTACTGGTTGGCGTAATGCCAATTTGGTATAGCCAGAACTGTTGCGGCTACGGTGGCAATGGGCGAGCATGGTTTTGTTGAAAAAGGGCAACCAGACCCCATTTGTACGGGGTTAAATCGTATGCGATGCCATTCGGCAAAAGCATCAAAACTTGGTTGCAAATGCCAACTATTGGAGTAGTACGGAGAACAATGCAACAAACGCATTCAACTTCAACTTCAACAACGGCAACACGAACAACAACAATAAGACAAATACTTATAGTGTACGTGCCGTTCGGGATTCTTCAACAAAACATTTTTTCAGAAATTCCCCCTTTCCCAAAGGGGGTTAGGGGAATTTCTTTTAACAAATAATACAAATAATGAATTCACATTACAATAAAAAATTAAAACCTTTTGCCAGTGAACTACGAAATAATTCAACATTTGGTGAAATAATATTATGGTCGAAAGTATTGCGAGTTAAGCAAATGCTTGGTTATCAATTTAACCGACAATTTGCAATGAAAATTGATGAATTAAATATTATTGTTGATTTTATTTGCCGAAAACTAAAATTAATTATTGAAATAGAAGGATATTCACACAATTTTAAATATGAAGAAGATAAAATACGTGATGAAAAATTATTAAAATATGGCTATTGTGTTTTAAGAGTTACTGAACACGAAGTAAAATATAATTGAGATAATGTTATCAGAACAATTGAAAATAGAATTCACAAGTTGGAGCAATCAATCCCCCCAACCCCCTTTGCAAAGGGGGAGTAATACGAAAATAGAACTATCCGAACTATTCGAAGCGTATTTCGAGTGTCGTAAAAATAAACGAAACACAGCAAATGCTTTAGCTTTTGAAATAGACTACGAAAATAATTTAGTGCAGTTGTGCGAGGAAATAAACAACGGTACATATAAAATAGGGCGTTCCATTGCCTTTATTGTGGACAAACCCGTTAAAAGGGAGATTTTTGCAGCCGATTTTAGAGACAGAGTGGTACATCACCTTGTAATTGGCAAACTCAACCATCTGTTTGAAAAACAGTTTATTTACGATAGTTACAGCTGTCGTGTAGGCAAAGGCACTCATTTTGGCATTCAACGAATTGATAAATTCATTCGCCAATGTTCGACAAACTACACAAAAAATTGCTACATACTGAAACTCGATTTGCAAGGCTTTTTTATGAGCATCAACAAAAACATACTTTTTGCAAAACTGGAACAATTTATCAAAGAAAAGTACCAACATTCCGACAAAGAGTTGATAGTAAAACTATGTAAACAAGTAATATTCAACGACCCAACAAAAAACAGCATTATTAAGGGTAACAAAAGCGATTGGGATAATTTGCCTGAAACAAAAAGCCTTTTTCACAGTAAACCCTATTGTGGTTTACCAATAGGCAACCTAACGAGTCAGGTATTTGCCAACTTTTATATGGACAGCTTCGACCATTTTGCAAAACACGATTTAAAAATACGATATTATGGCAGGTACGTTGATGATTTTGTAATAGTGCATGAAGACAAAGAGTATCTGAAAAATCTTATTTCAAAATTATCGGAATATCTGCAAACCGAATTACAAGTTACAATTCACCCCAAGAAAATTTATTTGCAACATTACAGCAAGGGTGTAAAATTTTTGGGAACAGTAATTTTACCCAACCGCATATATATTGCCAACCGAACGAAAGGCAATTTTTATGCAGCCATAGCAAAGCAAAACCAAATAGCTCGCGACCATAAGCCAACAAAAGAGGAACAAAAAGCCTTTCAAAGCAGCATGAACTCGTATTTAGGTATAATGAAACATTACAAAAGCTACAAACTACGCAAACACATGATTTTTAAGAACCTGAGCGGCTGGTGGTGGAATTATGTTTACCCCGTGGGATATAAAAAGTTTGTTATGAAGCGAAAAGTTGTAAAAAAGCCTTATCCAACGGGGTATATTTATCGGGCGGAATATGTAAATTTTAAATGAAAACAAAAACGGAATGAAAATAACCAACCCCTCCCCTCCACCTAATAAACAGATAATGTTATCATTGCGAGCGAAACGAAGCAATCTGTTTTGTGTTTTTATATTTTTAGCGGACAACAATGATTGGAAATATTCTTATTTACCAAGGAATATAAATATACGGTAGGCGAAAGCTTAAAAAAAGAAACGATAGATTTACTAACCCACCTCCCCCTTTTGCAACGAGTGCAATTTTTGCCAACACACAGATTTCAAAATATTACCAGAATTTCATAATACTGGCATATTTTTGATTTCTAAAATAAACCAAAATATTGTATATTTGGCAAAAATTGGATTTGAAAATATGCCGAAAATTATAGAAAACAGATTGATAGAAGAATTTAAAGACAGAGAGTCATTCACCAGAGATGAGCTTTTTGAATTCTTTAAATATTTTGAACCTGACCTAAAAGAGGGAACTTTTGGTTGGAGAATTTATGACTTGAAAA
>JAFGXO010000182.1 GCA_016936595.1 Bacteroidales bacterium
AACAAGGATTAAGACATTGTTTATATATCGGATTGAGATGTGAAAACCCGTCAATTTATAACTACCAATGTAACAAGGATTAAGACCTCTATTGTTTTTTTTATTCAACCGACCTTCATAGTGTCAATTTATAACTACCAATGTAACAAGGATTAAGACTTCTATAGAAGAGTACTCATAACGGTCTTCTATTGGTCAATTTATAACTACCAATGTAACAAGGATTAAGACGCTTTCGAAAGCCAGCATATAGCTGGTTTTTGAAGTCAATTTATAACTACCAATGTAACAAGGATTAAGACTGTTGTTTCCATTTTTGTTAATTTTTATTTGTTAATAGTCAATTTATAGCTACCAATGTAACAAGGATTAAGACTAAAAATATTTTTTTATATTGCGATATCAGTGCTTTCGCTCATTCTTTGCTCAGGTAAGCCCCTGTACTTTAAACTTTTTTTCGGCAGTGCTTTTTTTGAATTTGATTTATCGCCATTTTACATTAAAATTCACAAAAATTGATTTTTATATGCTCAATTTTTAGTATAAAAAAAGTTTTCAAACTATATTTGCAATAAACCATATTCTAAATAAAATTGTAGTCTGTTTGTTATTTTTTTTATGTATATACCAATTTTTATAATAATAAAACTAATAAAGCAGGTTATTAATATTGTTTTACAAATAGGGGTTGTTTATATTGGAACAATTTTTTTCAACTAATTGCTCAGTTTGTTTCGGAGTTTACCAATGTAAAACCTCTTTATTATTAAAACTTTTCGTTTTACTCAAGGAGTTGCAAATTAAGATAACTATTTGTAAATCAGTAATTTACAAAATTATTTTAATGTGTTTTTTATTGAATTTATTTAATCAACCTTAAAAAAATATTAAAGGGAAAATGGTATCATTAAAAATTAGTAGTTGGATTAAAATTTTCTATAAATTATTCTTAACAAAAATTAAACAGCTATCGCTGCCCGGTTTTCAAAACATTTCAATTTATAATGTAGGCGTTTTTTTCAAAAAAGGTCTTTCTAATGGTGTTTTAGGCGTAAGAGCATCTGCTATTTCATTTAATTTTTTTTTAGCACTATTTCCGGCTATTATTTTTTTATTTTCATTAATTCCTTTTATTCCTATTTCCGGATTTCAAACAGAGTTAATTGAACTTATTAAACAAATTTTGCCTTCAAATACTTACTTAGTAATAGAAAAAACGCTTGTTGATATAATTACAAATAAACGAGTTAGTTTGTTATCTTTTGGTTTTGTTGCAACATTGTTTTTTAGTATAAACGGAGTTTCAAACATGATTGCAGCATTTAATGCAACAGCAAATTCTTTCGAAAATCGTTCGTGGTTTAGCACCCGTTTTATTGGCATGCCTTTGGTCTTAACGTTGTTTTTTTTAACAACAATTGGCACGGGTTTAATTATTTTCGGTGAGTACATTTTAAACTATTTAGTTGTAAAAAATATTATACATAATGGTTTTTACGAAGTAATTTTTACAACAGGCCAATGGCTTATTATTATTCTTGTAGTTTATGTAAGTATTTCGCTTTTATATTATTTTGCTCCGTCTAAACGTGATAAGTATAAATTTTTCTCGCCCGGTTCAACGGTTGCAACTTTATTAATTATTTTAACTTCGCTTGCATTTTCATTTTATTTAAGTCATTTTGGACAATATAATAAACTTTTTGGTTCTATTGGAACTTTAATTGCTTTGCTAATTTGGCTAAATATTAATTCGTTTGTTTTGTTAATTGGCTTTGAACTTAATGTGGGTATTAGGAATGCTCGATTATATAAAAATAGTAAAATTGAAATATCTAAAAGCAGTCAGGACTATGAAAAATATTATCCTAAAAATTTAATTTCGACTAAAAAAGATTAAATTTTAGCAACTTACAGCTTTTTTTTATTTATTAAAACAACATTTCTGAGAATTTTAATAAAAAAAACCGTTAAAAATAAATTTAACGGTTTATAAATGAGTAGATTAAATTAATTAAAAACTCCCTTCAACAAGATAAGTTTCTTTATTTTGGATAATATTACCAAATGCAGAATACTCGGTTGTAAGGATAATGTTTTTTGAAAAATCATCTTTAGAATTCAGGTAATTTTTATAAACATAAACAATAAATTTAACTTCGGAATTAGCCGGAATTACTTTGTCAATTAAAACAACACCAAAACCGTCCGGAATATCAACAGCACTGATTGTTACATCAACTTGATTAGTGTTTTTTATTGTAAATTCGTGGCTAACAACATCAGAAGTAATTGTTCCAAATACATGTATCATATCACTGCTTGGCGGACGTTTGCTGCCAAACATTTGAGCGTCAGAATAGTCGGCCTGAGCCATTGTAGCAAAGCCTAATGGTATAAGAATAACTAAAATAAGAACTAATTTTTTCATAATATAAGATTTAGAGTTAAACAAAAAAAATTGGTTTAGGGGGTATTTATTTAATGAAATTCTCCTTTAATAACATATGCTGCTTTGTTAAAATTTGGTATTCCTACAGAATTGGTTTCTTGAAAAAATAAATCAAATTTAATAGCAAAAGAAGATTGATTTTTAAAATTTTCTAAATATGCACGATTCAAAGTAGTGTAAAAAATAACTTCTTCGTCGGGAGAAACAAATCTGTCGGTGTACATAACAGCAACGCCTTCGGGGGTAATAGCTCCAATTAATTGAATATCGCCTTGTGATGTGTTTTTAAAAGTAAAAGCGTGAGAATAAGTGCTATCAGCTATTAAACCGGCGTTAAAGCTTACGGGAGCAAAAAAAGCTCTTGAACTGCCAAATAGTTGAGCATCGTCAATTGAAATTTGAGAAAATGAAGTGCTTATTCCAATAAAAACTAAAGCTGATAATAATGCAAATTTTTTCATATTAAGGGTTTTTGTGTTTTATGTATTCTTCGTTAGTATTAATGTTAATTAAAACAGTATCTTCAAACATAAGAACGTTTTTACGGTTGAAAGGTTGCAGTATCTCCTTAAAATTTTGATTTTTTGTAAATTGAGTTTGAATTTGTGCGATAATATTTTGATGTAATAAAATAGGATGCCCTCCTTTATTGTTGAAAACAGGTGAAATATATGCGTTTTCTGTTCTGTTTTCATAAATTTGTTGTAAAATTTCTTGATTTACAAAAGGATTATCAATATTCTGTAAAAATACATATTTAAGATTATCTAAAATATTTATAGCCAATTTAATAGAGCTAAATCTGCCTTGTTCGGGAAAAAAATTAACTTCAATTATTGCGTTCTTAAAATCATAATTTGGGGCTTTTTTTGCGTCTTTTTGATTCAACACAATTACAATTTTTTCACAACCAAAGTCATTATATTCTTTTATAATTTTTTCAACAAAAGTTAATTTATTATTGAATTGAAGAAATGCTTTAGACTTCCTCATTCGAGATGAAAATCCTGCTGCTAAAATTATTACACCTAAGTCGTTTTTCATATTAGGTTATAGATTAGTAAGCACTATATTTTTATAGAACATTTCTTTGGGAACAGTGTCCGGCATGTTAAACGAATCTGTAAATAAAACTACATTGTTTCTTTTAATAACCAAAGTATAATCATTATTAGCTTCGGTAACAAAAATGAATTTTCCGGCGGCAGATGGATTTGCCAAAAATCGTTGTCCTTTTGTTTTATTATAAATAATTATTTCTGCGGTGTCTATAGGCACATTGTTTTCATCAAATAAAAAACCAATGTTTACCGATTTAGTACTTAATTCGGTTGAATCTAAATAAACTACAAAAATATCAGCATCGCCCTGAGTACCGGATCTAAAGGAGGAATAAAAAGCTGTTCCTGTAGAAAGAATGGGCGAAAAGAAAATATCATCTCCGATAGAATTTATTGGATAACCTAAATTTTCGCTAATATTCCAAGTACCAAAATCATTTAGAGTGCTTCTAAAAATATCAAATCCGCCAAATCCATCTCTTCCGTCAGATGAAAAATAAAGGGTTTTTCCATCAAGTGATATATTTGGGCTATCTTCATCTCCTCTTGAATTTACAGCTGCACCTAAATTAACGGGTTTTGTCCAACCGTCTGAAAGTTTATAACTTGTCCAAATGTCAAGTCCGCCCATACCTCCGGAACGATCACTTGTGAAAAACATTTGATTTCCATCGGCTGTTAATGAGGCGTGAGTTTCGCGATGTCGGGAATTAATAGGGCTTGGTAATTTTACAGGCTCCAACCAAGCATCATCAACAAATGAACTAATATAAATGCTGCCTCTGTCATCGTCTTTATATATTACCAATTCGGCTCCATCGGGCGTTAAACATGATGTTGCTTCATTTGCAGGAGTATAAAAATCAGCGAATAAAATTGGACTTGACCAAACTCCATTTATTCGTTTAGAGTAGTAAATGTCTTCGTCGTATTGTCCGTCGTCATATTTTATTGAGTTAGAATTATATCGTCTGCTTGTAAAAATCAACAACTTTTCGGCTTCAAAATATATAGGAGAATGATCTGAAAATGAGGAGTTTATTACGCTATCTAAGTCGTTTATCGAAAACATATTTTTAACACTAAGTTTTACCATATCTAATTCTCTGTTAACTGCATAAACCATCTGATCGTTTTGTGTTTCGGCAAGTATTGTTTCAAGCAATATTATAGCACTGTCGGTATTTTCTTGTAAACGATAAGCTCGTGCTAAGTAAAATTTAATTTCAAATGGGCTAAGATCTGCTCTGTAATCATCATTATATAAATTATTTGCTTTATTCAAAAAAATAACTGCACTGTCTTGTTTTCCAAAAGTATTTAAATAGGAAAAACCAAGTTTGTAATAAAAGATAGGGTTTTTAGGATCAAAAGAAATCATTTGTTTATACATTCTAATAGCTCCGGAAAAATCTTCTGTAAAAACAATATTTTCGGTATAATTAAACTGCAACTGACTTTGCCCATTGTTGTTTTGAGACAAAGATAATAAATGCATACTTACAAATAATAAAGTTAATATTTTTTTCATTTTTATATAATAGAATTATTTTCAAAAAACAGAAGTGTACTTTTGCAAAATTTTTGTTTACGGGTTAAATTTGATTTTTTTAACTCAGGAGCTTTAATTCCTTGGTAAAAGAAATTATGCCCAACAAAAACTCGTGCTTCGTCCCATAAATTATTATCTATAAAAGATTGCAACAATTTTTGCCCTCCTTCAATAATTATTGATTGTATTTCGGAATTATAAAGAAAAGAAAATATTTGTTCATAAATACTATTTTTTGACGAAACTTTAATTAGAGATATTGTGTTTGATACCTGCTTGTGTGTAATAGAGTTAATTACAGCTGTTTTTGCAGAAGTGTTAAAAACATTTAAATTTTTGACGAGCTGTAAATTATTGTCGATAATTATACGTAGCGGATTTTTGCCATACCAGTTTCTTGTAGTTAATTCCGGATTATCAAAAATAACTGTGTTTTTACCTACCATTATTGCTTGCTCGTTAGCTCGCCACTTGTGAACTAAAGTTCGTTCGGTTGGTCCGCTTATCCATTTTGGTTTTTGCTCGGTTGTTTCATTCCTTAAAATATCAATAAATCCATCAGATGTTTGTGCCCATTTTAGAATAATATACGGTCTTTTTTTTTCATGAAAAGTAAAAAATCGCTTGTTAATTTTTCTGCATTCATTATTTAAAACGCCCGAAATAACTTCTATTCCGGCATTTTGCATAATTTTTATCCCTTTGCCCGACACTTTTTCGGTAGTGTCTATTGTACCAATTACAACCTTTGGTATTTTTAATTCGGCAATTTTAACTGAGCAGGGTGGGGTTTTTCCAAAATGCGAGCAAGGTTCCAAGTTAACATAAAGAGTTGATTCTTTAAGCAAAGATTTATCTTTAACACTATTAATTGCATTTATTTCGGCGTGATTTGTACCGGCTTTTGTATGGTATCCTTCTCCTATTATTTTATTGTTATTAACAATAACTGATCCCACAATTGGATTAGGATATGTGTTGCCTAAACCATTTGAAGCTAATTGAATGCATCTGAGCATATATTTTTTGTGCTGTTCCATAAAAAAATCCCCCATAAGGAGGATTGAAAATATTGTGCCAATCTATTAATTTTCAATTAAAATAGATATTTGTTTTTTATCAGGGTGAAAAGATTCTATTTTTTCAAGAGCATTATCGCAAATTAAATTCGCATTTTTAAAAACTTGTTTTGCTTTATTTTTGTCATTTAAAAGTAAATAAAGCGAGCTCAATTTAAGTAGATATGTTAAATTATCGGTAATAAATTCTTTGCCTTTACTTAAAATAGATAACGCTTCGTGATAATCATTAAGTTTTGTTTTAAAATCGGCATACTCAAACCACAAATTTTCAATAAAAGGGTCGGAGGCAATAGCTTGTAAAAATGCTTTGTTAGCAAATTTGTAATTTTTTTCTTTTAAAAAAATGTCGGCTGATAATTTCCAATATTGGGCATTAATTTTATCAACATCAAGAGCAAAAAACAAAGCTTTTTTGGCTTTTTTGTAATTTTTAGATAAAAAATGAATTTTGGCAACATAAAACCAAGCTTCAGGATTATTGGTTTGAATTTTTAAAGATCGTTTTAAGTCTATCAAAGCACTTTTTAAGTTAGCTGTGTTAAAATAAGATACACCTCTAAGAAAAAGAGCAGTAGCATTAGATTTTTCAAGCTCTAATAATTTTGAAAACTCTTCAATTGATTTATCGTATTTTTTTGTCTGAAAAAACAAATCTGCTTTGTTATAAACAGGAGAAGAAAATTTTTGGTCAATTGCAATCGAATAATCAAAGGCTTCAATTGCTTGGTCAACTTTTTGAAGCGACGTTAAAACTACACCTAAATTATACCAAGCAAGTTTAGAAAAAGGGTCTTTTTTTAAATATGCTTTATATAATTTTTCAGATTTTTTATAGTTTTGATTTCTTTCTAAACAAAAAGCTAAATCTAAAATAATTGTTTTATCTTTTGGCGAAATTTGGTATGCTTTAGTAAGATAAAAAGCAGCTACATCATATCTTCCGGCTTGAATAAAAGTTTGAGCAATACTGTACAAAAGTAACTCTTTGTTTTTGTTTTTTATCATGCTTAATGCCTTATCAAAAAACATCATTGCTTTATTAATAACTGCTAAGTTAGTATAATTAATACCAATTAACATAATTAAGCCCATGTCTTTGGGTTTTAATTTATAAAGCTTTTTAAGTTTTTTAGAAGCGGCAAGATTTAGTCCTGTTTCAATAAGTAACTGAGCTTCTGAAAGTAAAATTTCATAACTTTCGGGGTAAAAACTAAAAGCTTTGCTTAACACCGCAAAGGCTTTTTGGTGTTTGTTTTGCATTATGTAGTGATCTATTAATTCGAGAAAATTTGTTTCATCAAAATAAATTTTCTCCCCTTTTTCAAGCAATTTGAATTGAGAAATTAAATTCTTAATCTCACTACCTTTTTGAGGTTCAGGTAATTGTGGCATTTGTGTGTGTTTGTGATTTGCGTCTGATTGACAAAATTATAATTAAATTTTGTATTACCAAAAAAATATAAAAAAATTATACAGTTTTCAAATTATTTTATTCCTTATATAAAGTAAACTTTGTATTTATTAAAGTTAACGAGTCTATTTGTGTAGCAATAGTCATAATTAGTGTATCATTAGTTAATTTTTCTATTTTTAGCACATCTTTATAGTCGTCTGAGCCCGGAGGCCACATGTATAAAACCATATTTTGAGGGTCAAGTTGCCAACTTCCGGTTTCTGTTTGTGTAAATCCATATTTTTCGAAAGTAAAATTTTCATTAAAAACTAATAAAAAGTTTTGTTTTAAAGCAGTTACACTACTTATAAAATCTGCTTGATCGGAAACAGATCGCGGCATATTATCTTCGTATTTTTCTAATTTCCACCTGCCAACTAATATATTATCTGATTTAGAACTTGGTTTTAATGAATTGTTTTTTGCTCCAAATATAAAATACAATAATATTAATGAAAAGAATATTACAACTCCAATAATTATTCTTGTTTGTTTTCTTTTTTGCAAATCTTCGTTTTCAACTTTTGGCTTTTGAACAGCTAAAACGGGTTGCTTAGTTTCTCCGTTAATAATTTCGTTTAAAAGAACCGATAAATCTGTAATAGCTTCTTTTGTTGAAATATCATATCCGTTTATCCAATCGTGGGTATTTAAAAAATGTTGCATCGAAACAGACATTTCTAAATCGCTTATAACAAAAGGCACTAAAGTAACATCATTTTGAAAAATAAAATCGTATTGAGTAATAATTTTTTCAGATGTATTTGATTTATTACTGAAAATAATTATTGCAGCTTCAACTTGATTAATATTTTTTTCAGTTACTATATCTATAGTAGTTTTAAAACCTCTTGTTTGAATATACTGAGATATTTGGAGTGCTAATTTCTTTTCTTCTTTTTCGTGTATTATGTGTATCATCTCCTAAATATTTTTTGTAAAATTAAACTTTTTTTTATTATTTTTCAAGTATGTTAAAGATATATAAAAAAAATGTTTAAACGCTTAAACAAATATGTCTGTAAATCAGTATTTTAATGTTAAAATTTTTAAAAAAAAATCTACTTAAAGATGTATTAAAATAATTGTTTTGGGTTTTAATTATTCATGTTAATGTGAATTAATTAATTGTATATTAAATAATTTTCACTAAAAGTTTCAGTTTTATTTTATCTGTACATGCTTGATTTTTAATGTTTTATAAATAGCACAAAAAAAATTAATCCAACCTCCAAATATTATTACTTATAATTTTAAAAATTAATTGTTCGTTTTTTATTATAATTGAAGTTTTATTTTATTTTGATGTAATATCCTAAAAATCATTGCAAAGTAAATATATGTACAGATATAAACTTAGAAGTTTTACAAATGATATTAAATTTTAAATTTGTATATTTGCAAATATCAATAAATAATTTTTATGAAAAAATTTTTGAGCACAATATTATTATTGTTAACAACTTATGTTGCTTTTTCTCAACAAGATATTCAACTTGCTATGGAATATTTTAATGCAAAAGAATATGATAAAGCTGAGGTGTTATTTGAAAAATTATATAATCAACGAAAT
Source organism: Bacteroidales bacterium (assembly GCA_016936595.1). Lineage (GTDB taxonomy): Bacteria > Bacteroidota > Bacteroidia > Bacteroidales > JAFGUD01 > JAFGUD01. The sequence goes on from JAFGXO010000182.1 coordinate 9,174, forward strand.
GCTATTTTTTATTTTGACTATTACATTGATTGCTTAATTTATCAAGAAAAATTTGATCTGGCTGAACGCAAAATTGAAAAACAAATAAAAAGAAATCCTACTGATTTTAGTTTTAGGGTTAGCTTGGGTTATTTGTACAGAAAACAAGGTAAAGACGCCGATGCCGATAAAGAATTTAAAAATATTTATAAAGATTTGCCTTTAACTACGCAACAAATATTTTCTGTTGGGAACTCATTAACTAATAAAAAAGAATTTGATTGGGCTGAAAAAATATTTAAAAAAGGAGAAGATGAATTTCCCGGAACTTTTTTGCAGTCGTTAGCTAACGTTTATGCTCACCAGCGGAAAAATGAGCTTATGATACAAACATATTTAGATTATGCTAAAGATGATGTTTCTAAAAGATCAACTGTTCAAAATGTTTTTTTAAATTACCTTAAATATGATGTAAATGATGAGTTTGCAACAATTTTAGAACGAACTTTGCTAATGAGAATACAATCTGCCGGTAATAGTTCTCAAAATTATGAAGAAATACTTATTTGGTTTTATCTACAACGAAATAATTTTTTAAGTGCATTTATTTATGCAAAATCTTTAGATAAAAGAAATTCAGAAAATGGTGTAAGAGTTTATAAAGTGGGGCAGGCGGCTCAGGAAAATGATGATTTGGCTGCTGCAAATAAAGCTTATACTTATGTTATGAGCAAAGGGCAACAATTACCGTATTACAACAAATCAAAATTTGCTTTATTAACTGTTATGTATCAGCAAGTTGAAAATAGAGAGATTACTGATACGGTTGAAATAGCCGAAATTGAAAATCAATATCTTGATGTTATTAAACAATTGTCGATATCTAATACAACTGTAAGTTTAATTGTTGACTTGGCTCATATTCAAGGCTTTTATTTGAACAAAGAAAATGACGCAATTGAATTATTAAAACAAGCTATAACTATTAGAGATTTATCTGATAATTTTAAATCTAAATTTTTACTCGAATTAGGTGATGTTTATTTACATGCAAATATGCCTTGGGACGCGGTGTTGACATACGGAAAAATTGAACAAGATTTTTCGAGCCTACAAATTACAGATGATGCTAAATTTAGAAAAGCTAAAACTTACTTTTATTTGGGTCAGTTTACTTGGGCAAAAGATCAATGGGAGGTTTTAAAAGGTAGTCCGTCTAAATTAATTGCAAACGATGCTATTTTTTGGTCAAATTTTATTGAAGAAAATACCGGCAATGATTCAACTTATGCAGCAATAAAAATGTACGCACGAGCCGATTTTAGTTATTACACAGCCAATTTTCCACAAACTATTTTAATTGCAGACAGCATAATTCAAATTCATTCGGCGGATCCGGTTGTTCCTGTAGCTTATCATCTTAAATATGAGGTTTATATGCAATTAAAAGAGTATGAAAATGCAGCTATAAGTCTGCAAAAAATTATTGATAATTATTCGTATGCTATGTGGGCTGATAAAGCTGTTTTTGAACTTGCTCAGTTATATGATATTCAATTAAGCAATCCTGATAAAGCTGCAGAGTATTATAAAAAAATATTATTTGATTTTAAAGGTTCTTTTTATACTGATCAATCCAGAAAAAGGTATAGAGAACTTACAGGTGTTTAGCTGTTTTTTAAGTGTTCATATTTTAATCCAATAACCAAAACATCATCAAGTTGCTCATTATCAGACAACCATGAATTAAATTGTTGAACAATTATTTTGTGTTGTTCTTTAATACTTTCGTTTGCTATTTTAAGCAGAAGTTTTTTAAATCTACGCGACATAAATTTTTCGTTATTTTCGCCTCCAAATTGATCAATATAACCATCTGAGAATGTGTAAATTAAATCACTTTCTAAAATATTAAATTCTGATCTTGCAAAAGGTTTTTCAATAATATAAACTCCTATTGGCATTCTATTAGGTTTAAATTCAATAAGAGTATAATTTTCGTGTTGCAATGTTCTTATTTGGTTGTTGGAGTTTAAATATTTCAAAGTTATTTCGTCTATCTTTTCTCTAATAATATACAACGGATTTTGAGCACCTGAAAATTGAATAGTATTATTTTTTTGATTTATTGAATATAGAGCAATATCCATTCCGTCTTTTTGTTCACCGGTTTCGCCTTTTTGCTTTAAAGAATTTTTAATTAAAAATCTGAGTTCATTTAAAATTTTATCTGGCTCAGTAATTTTTTTTTCAATGATTATTCCGTTTAAAAATGAAATACCTAACATACTCAAAAAAGCTCCCGGTACTCCATGACCGGTACAATCGGCAACTGCTAAAATAAATTTATTATCCTCTTTTCTGAACCAATAAAAATCCCCACTTACAATATCTCGGGGTTTATAAAAAACAAATGTTGGAAAATAATTGTTAAGTTCTTGAAATGTAGGTAAAAGTGCCGATTGAATATAACTTGCATAAGTTATGCTTGCTGTTATTTGTTCATTTTGTGCTTCAATTTTATCATTTTTTTCGGCAAGATAATCTCTTTGCACCTCAATTTCGGAGCTTTGTGTTAATATTTCTTCTTTTTGTGCTGTAATTTCATGGTTCTTGTCAATTAACTCATCTCGTTGTTTTATAACAATAAGTTCATATTCAGTATTTATTTTTTGAAGAATTGAAATGATCATAATTATAAAAATAAATATAGCAGTTAATCCAACAATCAATGCTGGAATTTCATTTGCATTAAGATCTAATTCTGAAATGTTTACACCAAAAAATTTATGAATAGGGTTAAAAAAAATCAAAATTAGCAGCCCAAAAATTGCACCCCCAAAAGCTCTTTTGCGATCTTCGTAGCCTAATACTGCAAACGAAATTGCCGGCATAATCATTATTCCAAAACGAGGTATAATTGAATATATTTGGGTTAATCCTTCTCCGTTTAACTTGGTAAATATTGAAACAAATAAAAAATACAACGGAAAAATCAAAGAAGTGATAAAAACAGACATCTCAACTTTGCCTTTGTAATTTAAAAATAACGAAAAAACAACCAGTGGTAAACTCAGTAAAATACCAATTGGAACATATACAAAATCAAGAAAAAAATACATCGATGCGGCTACTAACAACATAACAATAATAGTAATTCGCATAGCTATATTGAAAAATATAGCGCTTTTTTGCTTAGAAATTGACATATCATTAGATATTCCAAATGTTGAAATTTTATGCCAAATATTCATTTTTTTTTTCAATAGTAATAATAATTGAACTTAAATACAAAATTTAAACTAAAAATATTTTATACTATCAAATATTTGTTAATATTTGATAATAAATAAAAAATTGATGAATATTTTTAATAAAGTTTTTTATATTTTCTTACTTTTGTTAAAAATTTTGTAAAAATGGAATTTCATCTTTCAGCAACCAATATTTTAGTTATTTTAGGTGCTATTGCTCTAATTATTTTACTCGTTTCCGTCTTAAAAAAAGTAATTCGAACAGTTTTAGTTATTATTGCAATTCTCGGTTTAGCATATTATGTTTTCCTGTTTTCAAATATGTTTAAAGATCCAAACCAACATGCAAATTTTTCAATTGATAATATTAAACAAAAATATTGCTCAAATATTGTAACTCATTCAGATTCAGTTAAATGTTATATGATTGTTGACCCAATTTATAACGACATAAAATCTAAATATACAGAAGAAGAACTTCTTGATTTAGAACGTAATCCAATAGAATATTTAAAGGTTCTAAATCAGGCAATTAATAGAAATAAGTCTGATATTTTAAAAAATCTATCAAAAAATAAAGAACAACAAATTTGGGATAATTTCATTAACGATTTAAAAAACAGGTATCCAAATCAGCAAATAGCTCAATAATAACAAATAAAAATATTTGCCTTTAAAAATAATAATTTATGAAAATAGTAATTTTAGATGCAGTTACATTAGGAAACGATATTGATTTATCCAATTTAAGTAAACACGGTGATTTAACTTTATACGATACTACAACCCTAGATCAAACTGAAGAAAGAATAAAAAATGCAGAAATAATTATTACAAATAAGGTAATTATAGGCAAAAAAGAGCTTGATGCAGCAAAGAATTTAAAACTCGTTTGTGTTGCTGCAACCGGATACAATAACATTGATATTTTAGAAGCAAATAAGCGTAATATTATTGTTACTAATGTTAAAGGATATTCTACAGAATCTGTTGCACAACAAGTATTTGCTTATATATTAGCTTTTTACAACTCTACATTTGAATATAATTCAACAATTAAAGCAAATAAATGGCAACAGTCGCCAACTTTTACTCTTTTATCTCACGAAATTATTGAACTTTCAGGAAAAACTCTTGGTATAATTGGATATGGTGCTATTGGACAAAGAGTTGGGCAAATAGCTGGAGCATTTGGAATGAATATTTTAACTGCAAAAATTCCGGGAAGAAAATACGAAAATTCAAACCATAAAGACATGGATTTTGTGTTGTCAAATTCAGATATTATTACCATTCATGCTCCTTTAAATGAAAAAACTGAAAATTTAATTTCAAAGAAAGAACTAAAATTGATGAAAAAATCTGCAATTTTAGTAAATTATGCTCGCGGAGGAATTGTTAATGAACAGGATTTATTTGAGGCTTTAAAAACACAAAAAATAAAAGGTGCTATTGTTGATGTTCTTACTAATGAGCCACCTACTCAAAACAATATTTTATTTGGAGCTCCAAATATTTTTATAACTCCCCACGTTGCTTGGACGTCCAAAGAGGCTCGTCAAAGATTAGTAAACGGTATTTCTGAAAATATTGAAAATTTTATAAATGGGAAAGCCTCTAAAATCAGAATATTAAATTAGTTTATTACTTTTGCATAATAATTTTAGTCCATGAAAATTACAATTTTAGATAGATATATTATAAAACGATTCTTAGGAACTTTTTCGGTTGCTATTATGCTTATGATTGCAATTATTTTAGTTTTTGATTTATCTGAAAAGCTTGGTAAATTTATGGACAATGAAATTCCAGCTAAATTAGTGATTTTTGATTATTATTTTAGTCTTGTGCCATACTATCTGAATATTTTTATGTCGCTTTTTATCTTTATTTCAATAATTTTTTTTACATCAAAGATGGCAGGGCGTTCGGAATTTATTGCAATGCTCACTGGTGGTATTAGCTTTATGCGAATTGCCAGACCTTATTTTATAACTGCCGGAATTTTAGCCGTTTTTTCTTTTTTTCTGGGCAATTTTATTATCCCTCCGGCAAACAAAACCCGTATAGAATTTGAAAATCAATACATTTATTATCGCCCCGATCAGGATATGAGGAATATTCACAAACAAGTTCATCAAGGAATTTTTATCTACATAAAATATTATGATAAAGTAAATGATATTGGACATGTTTTTACATTAGAACAATTTCAAGGAAGTGAACTAATTTCTAAACTATACGCTGATAATATTTTTTGGGACGAAGAAAATCAACTTTGGCGTGCAAATAATTACAACATTAGAACAATTAACAATCAAGTTGACAACTTTTCTAAGGGCGATGTTATTGATACAACTTTTTATATTACTCCCGATGATATTAAGGAAAATTCTATTAATATAAGCACCTTAAATTTAATTGAACTTGATAGATTTATTCATGAACAACAATTACATGGGAATGAAAATATTAATAATTTTTTGCTTGAAAAACATAAACGTTTAGCTTTACCATTCTCGGCTTTTGTTTTAGCATTTATTGGAGTTTCTATGTCGGCACGAAAAAAAAGAGGAGGAACCGGTATTTATTTGGGTATAGGTATAGCACTAAGTTTTGCGTATATTCTTTTATCTAAATTATCCGATCAATGGGCTTTAAATGGAAATCTAACTCCATTTTTAGCTGTTTGGACGCCTAATTTTATTTTTGTTTTCGTTTCATTTTTGCTTTATAGAGTTGCACCAAAATAAAATTAAAGTGATAATTTTTTATAAAACACTAAACTGTCGTAAAAATTTGTTTTTTGACAAAAAATTATATTCAAATCTTTTAATATTACGTGAGGTAACATAACTCCACTTTCCCAAAAGTCGTTTCCTCCCTGTAAGTTAACTCGTTTATTATTATTAAAAACGTTTCCTTTTTTTACGCACAAAATATTCGAAATTCTTTTGTCGATATTAAATATTTCTGAAATATTATTGACTCGTCCCGGGTTTAGTAAAATATCAATTGAATCGTTTTTAAATAAAATCTCCTCAATGCTGATAGAAAAACTCTCTGAAATTGATTTTTTATTAAACAAATAATTACCTCCGGCATCGTTAATCATTTGAGCCATATATGAGTTACCTCCTGGTAAATACCAAATTCCCTGAAAAGGTGTATTTAAAATTACTCCGGGTTTTGTTATAGTTGAATCAACGGAATTTTTAACATTATTATATTGTGCGTAAATATCTGAAAACAAACTACTTGCAAGTGTATCTAACTCAAAAAAAGCACCAAAAAATTTTATCCATTCAGCTCTTCCAAGAGGGTGATTTTCAAGATATTCCGAAACAATAACAACCTGAATACCAAGTCTTTGTAATGTCTCATATTTGGTTTGCAGCGAGCCGTTAATATCGTAAGCAAAAACAACATCGGGTTGAAGTTCTATAATTTTTTCGATATCAATATTTTGTTCAAATCCAACTTCACTTATTTGGTTGTTTATAATCATATCCCTGATAATAGAGTCGTAAACAAAATCAGTTCCCGAAATTCCTACAATGCTGGTTCTTTTATCAAGGGCTTCGATGTATCCTAAATATGTAGAAGATAAATATACAGCTTTTATAATAGGCGTTATAATGATATTTTTATACGCTATTTCTTTAGGTATTTCTTCAAATTTATTAACAAGATAATATTCAAAACTAACATCTGAAGCATTTTGCCAAGGCAGATTTATTGATATTTTTTTATAATTATCAATATTTTCAATCATAAAACCTTTTGCGTACTTTGGATAGGTTTTATTGTCTGTTTTTAAATCTGTTTTTTTTTCATTACATGAAAAAAATAAAACTGTTATAAAAATTATTATTGATTTATTTATCATACTAAAATTTTGAGAGTAAAATTAAAAACAAAGTTCAGTTTTGTTTTTAAAAATGAATAGAAGATTAAAAAATGGTATTAAGGATTTTCAAATATTTTTATATCAATAAAATAATCGTATAAAATACCGGTAAAAGGAGGACTAACACATTCAATTTTAAAATTAATTTTAGTTCCAAAGTTATTGATATAAAAAACTGTATCATTTTTAATAGATGCGTTAAAAACAGTGTCAAATTTATGATTATAAGCAGTAATATTCATCTCAGGAAAAACATTATAGGCTTTTGTAATTTCAATTTGAGTGTTTTCATGCAGAAACGACGCAGGAACTGAAAACCAATCTATATTATTATATTTCAATTGATTAACTATTCTTGCAGGATACAAATTAAATGAATGATATTGTTTTAAAGTTGAAATTTCATTTGACTGATAAATGTTATCGTCGGGTTCAAAAGCATCAACGGTAAAATGAATATTTTGGTCGCAGTTTTTCCACAAATAAGAATAAATAAAATTTTCGGCAGTATATAACATTGCCGCACGTTGCATTAAAGTAAAGTTTGTTCTGCAAGCTCTATTAGCAGTGTACGACATAATATTGTTTACGTTAGGATTATATTTATCACCCCAATTATCAGTAATATTTCCGGTGTAGTTACAATCGCTATCAGATAAATCAGACAAATCCGGCTCGGCTGGTGTATCAGCTAAGTAGTCGCCATTCACCTCGCAATTAAGTCTTTTTTTAAAAAATCCTTTAGTTCTGGTTCTACTTACACTTTCTTGTTTTAATTTTGAACGATTACTGTGATAGTGCGGATGTTTAAGCCCAAAAAAATGTCCGATTTCGTGAGCTAAAGTAGTTTTTGAACTATGTTTAATTACTGTTATTGAATTAGTTAGTGGATTAAAAACTCCTTGATAATAATTTTTATTCCCCAAAAAATTTGATTGTAATACGTCAATATAGTAAACATTAATAGAAAAAGGGTGTTTATTTTTATTTGAAATAAAAGGTGCTTCTGTATAATATGAAACAATAAAATGATTAGGTTCATCATAAAATACTATATCTGAAATATAAAAAAATAATCCTGTTTTATTAGATATGTAAGTATAGTTTAACCTACCCATAACATTTTTTATATCGTCATAAAAATTAGCTTCTGAAATTTTAGAATTTTTGTAAATATGAAAACAAATTGGCACATAATAATAGATGCGAGAACTATCTAACAAGGGATAATTTTTTATATAATCTAACAAGAATTGATTATTCCCTTTCCAAGGATATTTTCTTGTATCTAAACTATTATTATAACCACAAAATCCTATATTGTTCTGTGGATATAAATTAGAGTATAACAGTAATATTATAATTGTTAAATATATATTTTTTTTCATACAGTAAAAAACTATTATCGCTCTTCTACGATTGATAAAGTATCTAAATTAAATCTAACTTTAAGCCACTCATTTAGAACAGGTATTTTTTGATTTTTATAAGCTCTTGACGTTCCGTATTGCCACGTCAAAACAAAAGTAGGAATTGTGTCTGTAAGTGTGTCGTTTACAATTTTAATATTTTTCCCATAAGAGAAAGAAACGATTCTGGGATACTGGATTTTTAATTCTTTATACAATTGATTTATAGGAATATATTCAGAATTCATTTTATTTAATTGAATTTGTAGCTGCTCAATCTTGTTATCTTTTTGGCGAATAATATCTTCATTTTTTTTATAAATATCTTCAAGAACACCAATGCGAATTTCTTTTTGCAAATTTTCGTTCATAGCCATCAAATCTTGTTCAGTAATTTGTCCGTCTTGTCCGGTTTGATATACTTTTACAATTGTAGAATCCGGCAAAAAGAATCTATTAATAATATTATTTTTTGCAACTAAATTATAATCAGGAAGATGCATCATCCAAGAATAAACTGAAGAGTCAGATACAGGATTGCCGATAAAATATAAATTTATAAAAGCTAAAGTGTCAGAATATTCATAAGATGAATTAATTAGCTGACTATTAGGAGATTTAACAACTTCTTGTACAAATAATCCTGCATTAGTAGTAAAGCGAGATTCTTTAATTACCCTTAAAAATATTATCAAACTTGGCAAAATAACAAGAATAACAAAAAAAGTCATAATTCTTTTTATTTTTCTTGCACTCACTTCGTTAATAATAGTTTTGCGAGGAAATTTCATGTATCTAACCGTAATAATAGTTGATAAACTAATAAAAACAGAATTTATAAAAAATAAATATAATGCTCCAAAAAAGAAGTTTAATTGCCAAGTAGCTAAACCATAACCGGCTGTGCAAAGAGGTGGCATTAAAGCAGTTGCAATTGCAACTCCCGGAATAACATTACCTCTTATGCGTCTTGAGCCGGCAACAATACCAGCAAATCCTCCAAAAAATGCAATAATAACATCAAGAATCGTAGGATTTGTTCGGGCAAGTAGTTCAGAGGTAGCTTCTTTTAAAGGCGATAATATAAAATATACTGTTGATGTTATTAAACTGATAACAACGGCAATCATAAAGTTTTTAAGGGCTCTTTTTAACAATTCAAAATCTTGAGTACCAACAGCTAAGCCTAATGCAACAATTGGACCCATCAAGGGTGAAACAAGCATAGCTCCAATAATAACCGGTGTAGAATTTGCATTTAATCCTACTGATGCTATCAAAATTGAAAACATCAAAATCCATGCAGTATGGCCACGAAAAACCATATCTTTTTTAACACTATCTATTGTCCCTAATACGTCTGTTCCTTCGATTGTTAAAACACTACTAAAAAATTCTTTTATTGAAGTTAAAGCATCATTAAAATAATTTTTTTGTTCTTGGTTTCTTTTATTAATTTCGTCCATTATTTCGTACTTTATTCAAAAATTAGTTTCTGAAACAATATCCAAAATTAATAATTTTATTTAAAATAAAAGCTTTTAAACAAATATAAAATCAATAACTGAATTAATATAGATTTTACAATTTTTATATATCTGGTTTTAAATCAATTAAAAATTGGTACTAACAGACAATCTGATTTTTTTTTGTAAGTAAGTTTAACTTAAACGAACAAATAAAATCTAAAAATTTAGAAATAATATTTTAAAATCTAAAGCTAAATTTAACGTTTACAAGCCTGCCGGTTAGTCTGTTGGGAGCTGCAATCATATCATAACTAATAGGATAGGGGTTTGCAGTGTTTGGCACTAATTCTAACCAATTATAAGCAGCAATATTTTTTATTCCCATAAAATTAAAAACTTCAATTTGAGCCCAAATAGACTTAAACGGGCTTAAAATATGACCTTTAGGATAAATTCGTTGAGGACTTTTTAAAAGAAATGAAAAGCCAACATCGCCACGAATATACGGAAAAGCCGAGCGTAAAGTTGCTCTATATCTGCCGATTTGTGGTGGACCAAATGGTACAGATGTGCCAAAAAAGTAGGCTAAATTCACTTTTATATTGTCATTTCCGGGTACATAATCCTGAAAAAAAATACCAATATTTACTCTTTGATCAGACGGACGTGGTATATAACCCGGATATTTGATAACTGTATCAGTAACTAAATATTGATTATTTGTAACTGCCCCTGTATCATCTAAATACAGTGTATAAGAATCCCCAATAACGTCTTCCATTGTGCTCAAAAATGATACACTTATCCACGAATCAGTTCCCGGAACAAATTCACCATAAAGTTTAAAATCTATTCCTGCTGCGTAACCTACGGCAATATCATCAGCATAATATTTAATTCGCAAATTATCAAGCTCGTAGGGTATAATATTATCTAACTTTTTATAGTATAATTCTGTTGAAAATTTGAAAGGACGATTCCATATTTTTATCGTATTATAAGCTCCAAGTACAAGCTGAATAGAACGTTGCGATTTAATATCTGTTACCAAGGTTCCATCAAATCGTCGCATTTCTCTATAAAATGGTGGCTGGTAATAAATTCCTGATGAAAGACGGAAAAACCACTTCTTTTGCCAATCGGGAGATACTAAAATAGAGAAACGAGGGCTTATTAAAACTTCATTTGTATAATTATTGTAGGCTCCTCTTACTCCAAAGGTTGATTTTACTTTTGTAAACCCAATATTGAAATTATAACTATCTTGTATATAAGAACTTAGCCTTGTAATCGACAAAGAGTTTTGTGCTTTTATTGTACTATAAATATGAATATAATTATCATCAACAATTGCAAAAGGACTTGTTGAAAAACCGGCACTATCAACATATTTCCATTCACTCAAAATATCGTCAATTTGTTCTAACTGAAATTTAGTTCCAAACTGTATAAGATGATAATCTGTTGACCATTCAGCTTTAAAAGAAACATCTGAAATTAGAGCATTCAAATAATTTCTGGCATGTGTTTGATATGAACCAACTCCCAGATTTAAAACACTATCGCCATTACTAACACTATCTTGTTGATCTTCAACTTGATTAAGATAATATTGGGCTAAAATATCAAATTTTTCGGACTCATTCGTATGATATGCTGAGGCTAATAACTTAAAATTCCAATTTGAATTTGGTTGATAATTAAATGTAAGTGCACCAAAAAGAGTTTGATAAGAATCTTTTTCTTTTCCTTCGTAATAAATATCAACAGACATACGCTGACTAAAAGTTCCAAAATCAGAAGTACTTTGTACAGGCAAAAAATTATATTCGTTTGAAGTTACATTTGTTAACAATGATACAGAAAATTTATCATTTATTTTATATGTGCTAAATGATTGAAAATCAGCAAAAATAGGCTTATAATCGCCCTTTACTTCAAATGTATTGAATAGATACGACGAACGTTTGTACCTAAATCCGGCAATTGTGGTAAATTTTTTATTTTTTGAAACAGCTTCAATATGAGTTTTTGTGCTGAGTAAACTTATTGTTGCCGAAGCAGCAAAATCAGTAGGTTCTTTATAATTAATATCCAATACCGATGACATTTTATCATCATACTTTGCATCAAATCCGCCGGCAGAAAATTTTATAGAATTTACTAAATCTGAATTTATAAAGCTCAAACCTTCCTGTTGACCTGAACGTACTAAAAATGGTCTATATATCTGAATATCATTTACATATATTAAATTTTCATCAAAATTACCTCCTCTAACATTATATTGTGCACTCAGTTCATTATTTGACGAAACTCCCATTCCTGTTTTAATAAGCGTTTCAACTCCATTACCCGAAATATCAGGCAATACTGATAAATTTTTTGAACTAACCCTTTCCATGCCTGTTTCATCTACAAAAAAAGCAATTGCATAAATCGGATTCAGAGATATATCTCCATCTTTTAAAATAAAATTATACTCATTTCCAACATCAGAAGTTGCAATTAATAAAGTATCATCTTGATAATAAAGAGAAGTTAAAATAATTTTATATGACCTGTTGGCCAATAATTTTAATTCAAAGTATCCTTGAGGGTCGGTATTTGTAAAAATATTAGTGCTATCGGCTCTAACGGTAATTCCGGGAAGTTTTTGACCTTTTTGATCTGTAATTGTTCCAAAAATCTTGACTTTTTGTGCATTTAATGACAATGAAATAAATAAAATCATTAAGAATAATAAGAATAATTTACGCATATTTAAAAATTCTGAGGGTAATTTATAACCTAAGTTTTATTTTTATTATTTAATTTTTAAAAAAATTTATTTAGTGAAAATACAAAAGTGAAATTTACAAAATATTTATCTTAAAATAAATTAATATAAAAAGAATAAAAAAATAAATACAAAAAAAATCAATTTGTTGATTCAATAAACGCTGCAAAAATGC
>JAFGXO010000183.1 GCA_016936595.1 Bacteroidales bacterium
GATGAAGATGATGATGATGATGAAGACGATATTTTTTAATCCTTTTGCAATCTTATAAGTAATGAAAAAATATTTAATTTTATTTGTATTCTTAGCAACTTTTAACACAATTTATTCACAAGTTAAAATTGATAAGTCAACCGATGTTATTGTTGCCTTAGGTCGTAAATATTACGTTCATACAGTTAAACAGGGGGAAACTTTATACAGTTTAAGCCGTGTTTATGGAGCTCCTACAGGCCAAATACTACTCATTAACAAAGAAATAGTTGAAGATCTAAAAGCAGGATCAATTCTACGTATTCCGGTTATTGATGCAAACTATCAACCTGTACCTTTAAGCATAGTTTCATTTACTGAACATACTGTTCAAAAACACGAAAGTTTGTATGCAATAGCTCAACAATATAACGTTACTCAAGACGACATAATCAAATATAATCCTCAAATTCAAAACGGTATCGATAAAGGAATGGTTTTAAAAATTCCCATTGAAGAAAAGCAAAGCATTAATGCCAGCGATGAATTTTTTACTTACCATCAAATCAGAAACGGCGAAACATTACAATTAATTGCTACTCAATATAATGTTAGTATTGCTGATATTGTTCAATTTAATGATAACGCAAAAAATTTAGTAACCGATGAATTTATTGCTATTCCAAAACAAACATTATCTGATGAACAAAAATACTTGTTAATGTATAACTCGTTAGTTAATCCAGACTTTATAGACATCGACCCAAACTATTTTGAAGACCCATCATGTCTTCCTTGCTCAAAATTTGTTTATAACGACACAATGACCTTTAAAATTGCTATTCTTCTTCCACTATACATATCTCAAAATTATGGGTTAAGCTACGATGCACTTTCCGAACCAGATAATTCTCATTATTTTAGCTCAACTATGATTTTTTACGATTATCTGCAAGGAACTTTAATGGCTATCAATGATTTAAAAAAAGAAGGAATAAACTTAAAAGTTTATATTTATGACACCAAAGCTGATTCTACTTCTATTGAAGGAATCTTTAAAAAATATGAGCTTAAAAAAATGGACTTAATATTTGGTCCTATCTACTCAAAAAACTACGATATTGTTAAAAAATTCGCAGATTCAAACAGAATAAATATTATTTCACCTTTATCCAGAAAACAAACTATAATAAAAAATAACCCTTTTGTATATAATATTACACCAAGTAATGCTGAAGTAACTAAATTTACGGCAAAATACATGGCAAAATATGCCGATACCAGCATGATATCAATTATTTCTGACGGATCTGACGAACAAAATGAAATAAAAGATTCTCTTTATAACGAACTTAAAATATTAACTCATAATTTAGATACTGTAGATTACAAAGAGATTAACTTTTCAAAATTTGTTACTCCATACAAAAATAATCTAAGTCGCTATAAACACAACTATGTTTTTATAACATCGTCAAACGAAGTTCAAGTATCGGCTATTTTAAACAATCTAAACGCACTAGTTACTGTAAACGAATACAAAATAACCGTTTATACTCTACCTGTTATTGAAAATTTCACAAAAATGCAAGCAGATTGGTTAGTTAATCTTGATATTCATTTTACTTCTACAACTATAAACGACCTCGATAACTGGAATATTAAAGAATTTAAAGTATTATATAACGATATTTTTGGTCGCCGACCTTCAAGATTTTCATACATTGGCTACGATGTAACTTATTATTTCATCTCGGCTTTAAAAAGATACGGAAAATATTTTCAATTTTGTTTAGGTAACGACCAAGATTACATGGATAGCGGTATGTTTATGAAATTTTATTTTGAAAGACTAAACAAACAAAGCGGATTTGAAAATAAACGACTTAATATGCTTTATTATACCAAAGATTTAAATATTGAAGTTGAAGAAACACCAACAAATTAAAAAATATTATACTAATTATTTATTTTGAAGAAAAAGCTTAGATAAATTTTTGATTTTTTAAAAAAAGAATTATCTTTGCACCGCTAAAAAATAGGTCTGGTAGCTCAGCTGGATAGAGCAACGGCCTTCTAAGCCGTCGGTCACAGGTTCGAATCCTGTCCAGATCATTTGCCGGGGTAGCTCAGTTGGTTAGAGCATTGGATTGTGGTTCCAAGGGTCAAGGGTTCGAATCTCTTCCTCGGTACTTTAGAAAGCCTGCATTTTGCAGGCTTTTTTAATTAATATTCTCTAATTTTTTTAATTGTAATACCGTCTTCATAATAATGGTAATAGCCTGGCAGTAAAGTAATTACAAAATCTTCATTTACAGTCTCTGCGTTTCCCTCAAAATTTATCTTTTTAAAAATCTCTCCGTTGCAAAACACAACTCCTTTTTCATAAGTATGATAAATTTCAAATTCACTTCCTTGATAAACTTCTATCTTTTCTATTTCAGCTGATTTTGTACAATACAAATTTTCACTTCTCTCATCACAAGAATAATCTGAACTAACCTCAATCGTTGTTTCTGATTGTAAAAGATATAGTTCTATTTCTATTAATTCGGCCATAGTTGCTTATTTTTTTAATGCCTGTAAAATTAAACAAACATTAACTTTAGGCAAAATATAAACAAGCTTTTTTAATAAAACATATATTTTTTATAATCAAAAAAATCACTGCATTAAACTCAATCCCTCTTTTGCTGATGCATCTTCGGGACTGTTCATTAGTACCTTATTAAACAATATTTTTGCTTCACGGTATTTTTTAAGCTGAAAATTTGTCCAAGCAAACATTAATAAACCATCATAATCGAACGGAAAAAGGTTTACCAATTTTTCAAACAACGGGTATGCTTCGTTATAGCTTGCCTGATAATAATATATTGTTCCGAGATTATACAACGCACTGTAATAATTTGGCGAGATTTGCAAAATATCTTTATATAAAGTTATAACCTGATCGGTTTTGCCTGTTGCATAAACAGGATAAATTAAACCAAGCTTTGCTTCAATAGAATAAGGCATTAGCGTAATAGCTTTATTGTAATAAGCCATCGATTGAGTGAACGAACCAATTGAATACGTTAGCCAGCCTAATCGTAAGTTTATTTCATAAGAATTTTCATCATAAACGCTTTTCATTGAAGCTATTGCTTTTGCATATTCTCCACTTTCCTCAAGTTCATAACTTTTTGTAAATGCTTCGATTACTTCTTGAGTTGAACTTTGCGAATTAACAGAAATTGCAACTAAAGCTAAAATTACTAAGATGATTATTTTTTTCATAGATTCCATTTTATTCCAATTTTTAATAATATTTTATTTAAGGTATTAGTGTACTCTATTTGGTTACCATTATACAAATAATTATAATAATTATATTCCATTTGCATTGGTAAAAACGTAAAATAGAAAACATTATCAGCTGTGCCAGCAAAAGAAAAACCTCCGCCAAAAAAACTACTTATTGTTTCGGGAGAATTGTAAACATAAGCTCCATCACATTCTACAAAATTATTAATTGAGCCCATATAATAAGTACCATAAAAACTAATTTTAAACAATCTAAAACCAAGCTCTGTTGAAATCAATTTTGGTTGAATATTTTGTTCAAACAAAGAATAATTTATTGATGATTTTAAATACAAATTACTATTACTTAATGGCATAACTAAAAAATCGGCACCGGCATACAAATAATTTTGTTCGTAGGTTTTAAAAAAATTAACATGTGACTTTAATTCAAAAATTGAAAATTGTTTTGAAATAGATGCCCCGCTTGACAACTGAAAATATCCAAAATTATAAGAATAAATCCACCTACTTGGAGTTGCAGACAATAAATAATCTTCACTAATATCTTCAATTTTTCCAAAAATAATATTGTAATTAAAATTTGCCACCCACCGATTTCCAAAATTATAGCTAAAAACACTATTTATTCGCATCTGAAAAGTAGAAAGATTTATATCAAACCCCTCAAAAGTAGCTGATTGTTTTATAATATTGTAACTGTCTTTTGTTAATTCAAAATTTTGATATAAAAATATTTTTTTGCTTAACTGATAATCTAAACCAAGCTTAAATGAAGTAGTATTACGTTCTAAATATGTATAAGCAATTAGATTAAAATCAGTTAAATAATTTTCATTTTGATTTTTTACAAAAGTTAAATTTGGAGCAATACTAAATGAAATATCGAATCCTTTAATTTTTTTATTTAATATTTTTATATTGTGTTTTACATTTGGCGAAAAATCACTATACACTCTTAAACTTTGATTTTTCATTCCTGAATAAAGATAAGAATAGTACAAATATTTTTGTGTAAATTCGTAATCAGGATTTATTTTATATGCATCTTCAAAATAAGGAATGGCTTTTAAATATTTCGCCTGTTCAAAATATGCTTGCCCAAGGCGTAATTTCAAATAATAAAAATCAATACCATTACGCATCGATTTTTTGCCAAGTTTTATAAGCCCTTTCCAATCGCTATTTAAATACATACTGTAACTTGCTGAATCAACATAAAAATAATTAAGCTCCTGACTATAAAGATTTAACGATATAATTATTAACAATATACTTCCAATTATTTTCTTTTCCATTTTAACTCTTTAGTTTTATTTTTACGTTTAAAATTTATTGACGAATATCCGGAATTATTTAAAATTATAGTATAAACTGTGTTGCTAATTTTTCTTCTAAATAAATAATTTGAAATTTCAGTTCTTATTTTGATTTCTGAAGGATTAAAATTATCGTTTATTTCAATAAATTCACTTTTATATTCAGTTTTTAAAAACACAAATAAATTCACAAAAAAATCTTGAATAATAAGCAATAGTTTATTTGAATTAATATGAATTGGCATTCGATACACAAATGATATTTTTTTATAAAAACCAAAAGAAATAAAATACAAGGCATTAAACATCAAAAACAAAGGCGATGTTTTTAAGCCAATATAATTTAGAGCATTAAAAACTGTATTATCGTATGAAAAATAAAGCTTTGATTTATCATTTTTATAACTTAAAAACGAAAAGTTATGAATATCAACATCGGCAATAAAGCTCATTGCTTTCGATTTCTTGTTTACTAAAAACTCGGCATCGTATTCTGTTCCGGGAATAAATTCCAACATTTTTTTAAGAGCAAACATCGGTTCAATATTAGAAACAATTTGATTTTTAAGAGGTTCTCCTATTCTTATAAATTTTTGATCTTTGTTATCAAATTGCAAATAATTATTAAAACTAACCGGAGTTGTTTTACACCCAACAATATTTAAATTTTGAAACTGAAAATGCAAATGAGGATATGGCGAACGCCCTGAATTACCCACATTTGCAAGTATTTGCCCACATTTTACAAACATTCCTTTAGTTACTTTAAAACTGTTTGCCTTAATATGACTACATTGAGAAAAAATTCCAATTCCATGTTGGATAATTATTGTGTTCCCCCAATTCTGCCGCAAATTAACATCTCCAACAATATTATCTTCAATTCCGTCAATTATTTCAACAACAGTACCATCGGCGGGGGCAACTATTGGTTTATCGTAACAATAATAATCTGTAAGCAAATCGCCCTCATTTTTATATTGTTTGCTTTGTTCATCAGTAATTACAAAATCCCATGCATGTTGCCAAGCGTCTTTATGAGTATATTCTCCATTAATTCCCTGACTAACAAACCATTTCCCAAAAAAAGGCAATGAAAATCTTATCCCGTAAATTAAATTTTCGTTGTGTATGGCATTTTTATAAAAATATGAAGTTTGCTCCGGCGTTTTTTGATGATACAAAGGAGCAATTAATCCTTTTTTATGAATAACTCGCACTTTTAATGCATAAATAAAACCTAAAACAACCATATTAAATGGCAACGAATACACAGAAAGAAAAAATTGGCCTATAATTTTATCGCTTCCAATAGTAATTATTACTAAAATAGGTATTATTAAAATTGTCCAAACTAACGATTTAAAAGACGGAACAATAAAATAACTGCCTATTGCAATAGCTGATAAAATAAAATTAAAACCAAAATAAGAGTAATTTAAGGAATCGGTTGGAACTCCTAAAAAAATATAAAAAGCATAAGCTGCATAAAAACCTATCAGCGACATTAAAAAAGCCTGACGAGAATAGATTAATAATCCCAAAGATATTATAAATCCGGCCAAAATATTAAACTGAAAAAAAATTGCTCCTAATGACAAAAAATAAGTTTTAATACTTCCGGCTATTGGAAAATTATTCATATATTCATACGCCTGAACAAGTTTTATTCCGCCTATTGAATACAAATGATTGGCTGTATATATTTCTTTTGCACTAATTCCAAAATTTGCAAACTCCACAAAAGCTAAACTCATTAACCATACAGCAAACAAAAAAGGTAAGCTCAAAAAAGGCAATCCATATTTTGAAAAAATTCCTTGTAATACAAAGCTGATAAATAATGTTAAAATAGAAATAATAACTACTAAAATAAGAGCATTCCAACTTGCCGCAAAATAAATTCCTATAGCTAAACCGGTTAATAGTGGATTAAAACCATATATGCCGTCTTTAACAATTTTTTTATCGTACCCCATGCTTAATGCAAGAAAATTTGCAACTATTACAGATACTAAACCTGTTATTCCAAGCCACACATCTATAAAACTAACTATCAACAAAAAAGCAGCAAATACTTTATTTTTTGAGAAGAATATTTGAGAGTAACTATTTAAAATTGAAACTATTACATGTTTTATTTTCATTATATTTATTAAATTTTAGACAATAGTATTCAAAACAATTTTACAATCCTCTAAGATACAAAAGTTCTAAAAAACACATCGATAACCTCAATTATTAAGGAGGAATATCTCTTGCTGAATTTAGTAAAGTTTATTTTGAACACTATTGATTTGAAAATGTTTTATCTCAGATGCTCCGGTATTATCTCTGAGTCTTTAAAAACATCTAGAGTTTCATTGTTTCTAATAACATGCATTTCCCCGTTAGTATCTATTAATACTATTTTAGGACGTAAAGTTATAAATTGCATCCATTGGGTCATGTTATAAGCCCCTACTCTTTTTATCACAAAATTATCTCCTTTTTTAAGTAACGGAAATTTAATGCTTTGTCTTACTACATCAATATTCATACATAATGGACCATAAAGGATAGTATCTTCGGTTTGAAAACCTGTTTCTTTTGTTGGGTAAACTTCATGTTCGTACCAGAAAGAAGTAAAAAGAATATTAACACCTACGTCCAGAATTGTTGCTCTGCGGCCATCAGCAAGACGCTTATTTGCTAATACAGAGCCAAGTAAATATCCTGCATCATCAATTAATGCTCTACCTGTTTCTAAAAATAAAAAAGGCATATTTTGCGGATCAAAATCGGCAGAAAGAATTGCATCTGTTATTGCCTGAGCATACTGATCAAAAGACGGAGTAGTGTCGGTTCCGGGCAAATAAGCTCCTTTTAAAGTGTTTTGCGAAGCAAATCCTCCTCCAACATCAATATACGAAATGCTATGTTGCCATTTTTGTTTAATTTTATTTGCCAAAGTTGCAATTTTAAAAGCTGCCACTTTATACGGTTCCGGCGTCATCATATACGTACCTATGTGTGCATGAAGCCCGCGTAAATCCATTTTTTCGTTCATCATAATTCGATTAATAGCAGTCCATGCTTCGCCGTTATCGTAGTTAAACCCAAATCTGTCCCATTGCGGATAAACTCCTGTATCCATATTCATTCTAATAGCAACCTGCGGACGTTCCGAAAGAGTTTTTGTAAGTTCAATTATCTGATAAAGTTCATCAAAATGGTCAATATGAATAAGCGAACGATTATTGATTGCCAAAACTAAATCTTCATCTGATTTACTTGGACCGTTAAAAATAATATTATTACCTGCAACGCTATTGTTAATTGCTTTTTGATATTCAAAGCCCGAAACAACTTCTGCCCATGAACCTTGTTGATGAAAAATTCTACACACAGCATCATTGTAGTTTGTTTTATACGACCAAGCAAACTGAACCTTAGGATATCGGGTTGAAAATGCTGAATATGCTTGCTTATATTTTTCCCTAATTGTTTTTTCGGAAACAACAAACACCGGGGAACCATATTTATTTATAATTTCATGAACATCTATTCCATCAATTTTAGTAATTGCTTTTAAAGTTGCTCTATTGCCAAATTTGCTTGGCATGCCTTCGTTAATCTTTGTAATTGTAGGGCGTTGATATATTTTTTTCATAGTTTTATTTTTTATAGATAAAAACACTATTTATCTTAATTTTACAATAAAAAACATTATTTTTATAATTCACCGTTAATGTTTATTTTTTCGAAATCAGAAATATTGCCTATCAAATCATAAGAATAACGAATAAACATTGTACCCGAAGAATACTCGGTCAAAGGCTCAACATTAATTCCTAATGCTAATTTAGCAAGAGCTTCGGGGATATTTTGCCCGGCACCAACTGCAAGATAAACCCACGCCGGTATTCTTGGATTTATTTCAATTAAATAATATTCTCCGTTTTTAGTTTTAATTATCTCAAGCTCCATTCCTCCTCGCCACTTAGTTTGTTTAATTATTTTGTAAGTTAATTCAATTAATTTCGGATCATTAATTGTTATTCCTGCCCAAGCTTTTCCTTTGTCTGTAATGTACTGCTTTCTCATTGGAACACAGGCAATTGTATTACCATATCCATCACCGAGAGCAATAACATTAACTTCAGTACCTTTAGCATATTTTTGTATAATAATAGGCAAGCCCCATTTTGCAGCTAATTTATGAAAAAAACCGGCAGCCTGATGAAAATTATTAGCAGAATAAGCTTCATAAAACTTTCCTTTTATCCATAATGGATATTCAAAGCCATCAGGCAGAAAAGCCAAATCTCGTTCATCTGTAATAGCTTTACTATCAGGAACTAAAACATTATATTTTTTGCCAAATTTATTCAAATTAGATTTATGTCTTTCCTCAAATTGTTCGAGAGTTGGAAGAAAGGTTTTTATTCCTTTTTGAGCTAAAATATCTTGCTTAACTATAAAAGTATATAACTCAGCATCAAAATTAGGTATAATTAAATCTATTTTTTCAATATCATGAATATATAAAATTCTATCTAAAAATTCATCGCTTCCGCCAGATGGATACGGAATCATGTAAACTTTATCAATCAAATCACGCATGTAAATACCGGGCTCCATATTTTCGTATGCAAAACCAATAATTCGTACGTCAAAATATATAGATTCTCGTAATCCTCTTACTACAGGAATACCCGGACCGGGGTTATCTGTATTATTTAAACCTGTTACTGCTATTGTTATTTTATGCATAGTTAATCTAATATTAAATTATGATATTTAAGCATATTAACAAAGTCGTTAAAATCTTTTTCTAACTCGTTTGTTTCAACATCAAATTCTTCATGTAAAGACATTAAAATTTGTTGCAGATTTTCTTCTTTCTTTAAATAATTGATAATTGAAACACCAATTTCATTAACAGAAAAAGACTCGCCTGTTAGTGGATTAAAAACAAATCCGCTTTCGCTTATAGCTAAATCTTTAATTATTTTCATAGTTTTATTTTTATTGAATATTAAAATATCATGATTATTAAAACAAAAACTTTTTTCAAACATCATGATATTAAAAAAATTACTATTTGTTTTATTTTCAGAAATTTACAAAAATTAAATTAGCGTCCAACCCATAACTAATTATTCAAAATATCATTATATTCTGATTGAGATATATATTGAGGTGTGTATATTTCATTATACCTTTTAAGGTTATTTGTAAAGGCTTTTATATGATGATAAGAACCTTGGCGAATATTCGAAAAAACTACTGTTAAATCATCACTATCAACATCATTATTTAAAGCGTTATTCAAATCATAAATATCTAAATCTTCAATCATTGCACCAACTTTTAAAGCATCAACTATAGATTTTTTTCCTTGAGTAACTAAATCAAGGTATAATTGTTCCATTTTAGGATCGTTATATTTACCTCTAACAGTTTGAGGTATAAAATCAATGTCATATTTATCTATCATTTGCAATACAACTTTTTTGTGTTGATCCTCGGCTCTGGAAATATTATCAAAAACTCTAAGATTCCATGTTTCAAAAAGAGTTTTATAAACATCTCCGGCAAGTTTTTCTTCGTCGGCGATGTGTTTTAACTGATTAATTTCAACCTGACTAATTGGTTCTAAAGGTGTGTTTTGTTGTAAACAAGGCTTTTGAGCTTTTAAAACAAAACTAAATAGTGATAATAAAAGCGTTAGAGTTAAAATTTTTACAATTTTCATTTTTAAAGTTTTTAAAAGTTAAATATGTTGATTAAACAATACAATATTCAAAAACTTGCGGAAAAAATAAAATATTTTAGCTTTGCTGAAAAAATAGAGACAAATGACACTAAAACTACTAATTATTCTTGCAGCAATAAACTTATTTTCGTTCTTAAGAGTAGCCTTTGATAAAAATCTTGCATCAAAAAATGCTCAATATAAATCAGAAAAAGATATAAAAAAACGAATAAGCGAAGTTAGCCTTGTTGCAATATCTTCTTTTGGAGGAGCATTGGGAACACTAATAGCTTTTCAGGTTTTTAAACACAAATCCTCCGGCAACAAAAGCCAACTAAGAAAAAGTTTATATTTAGTTCTTTTTCAAAATGTTATAATGTGGGTGGCATTAATTATTTTAGCATCTAATTTGTAATAATTATATATTTTACAATAAAACCAACATTAAATTCAACAAAATCATTAACTTTGTATAGAAATAAATCTTTACAACAAAATGAGAGAATTTAACACATCTGGACCAAATATACCACGACAGCACTATACACTTCAACGAAAAATTGAAATTGAAAAAGGCATTAAACTTGTTGAAAAAGAACGATATTTTACAATTTGGGCTCCTCGCCAAACAGGTAAAA
>JAFGXO010000184.1 GCA_016936595.1 Bacteroidales bacterium
ATGTGATAATATCTTCCATTTATACCTGTTTTATATGATTTTACAAAGATAATAAAAAACATCGTTATCTTAAACCAGAGCCATAATTTAATGAGTATTATTTCTAAAAAACAATATAAAATAGAATACAGTTCTAAACCTGTTGAAAAAGAAAAAATAGAAGGGAAAATTGATGTTTTATTCTTTAATTAAATAAAAAAAAGAGCAGTTTGAAGTTAAACTGCTCTTTTTTTATGTTTAAAATGAAAAAATTCTTGCTATTAAAAATTATAGTTCAAAGTTAAAATATTTTTTATTCACAAACCAAATTTCATCAAAAATAGTTTTTTAATAAATACATATTTGCTAAATTTATTGAAATTTTCATAAAAAAAACTCATGAAAAAATCAATTATTTTAATAGTTAGTTCATTTTTATTTGTCAATATTTCTATTTCTCAGAACAATACAAATTTATATTGCGGAGAAACACCGCCTAAAAAAGAGGCAAAATTATTTGCTCCCGGATTTATTACTACAAGTTTGTACACTAGAGATTTGGCGATGACGCCTGATGGTAAAGAAATCTACTTTTGTGTCTCTTCTTTAGGTTATAATTTGATTTTTTTCACTAAAATGCAAAAAAATGGTAAATGGTCAACACCAAAACCGGCTTCTTTCTGTACAAATCCTGATTATATGTACTACGAACCTTGTATTTCTCAAGATGGCGAAAAAATGCTTTTTCTCTCGAATATGCCTAACGATAGTGTCGTGTCAGAAGATATCTGGTGTGTTGACAGACTTGGCGAAAATTGGGGCGAGCCGTATAATTTAGCCCAACCAATAAATACTTTAGGAGCTGAATTTTATCCTTCGCTTACAATAGACGGAACTTTGTATTTTACGAGAAAACCTGTTGGAGACCCTAATCATTATATTTTCAGAGCCAAATTAGGCAAAGATGGGAAATATTTGGAGCCGGAAAAGCTACCTGAACAGGTAAATTGCGGAACAGCAAGATTTAATGCGTATATTTCTCCAAAAGAGGATTTTATAATTGTTCCGGCTGTTGGAATGCCTGATACTTATGGAGCAACAGATTATTATATTGTTTTCAGAAATGAAAAAGATGAATGGAGCGAACCGATAAATATGGGAGATCAAATAAATTCTGCAGGAAGAGGCGAATATTCTGCTTCTTTATCTTATGATGGTAAATATTTATTTTTTATGTCTGATAGAAAATCAGATATAGAACCTGATATTAAAACACTTACAATCGAACAACTTATTAAAATGGAAACTGAAATTCAAAATGGCTCTGCAAATATTTACTGGATTTCGGCTGAAATAATAAATGAATTAAAACCTGATAATTTTAAATAAAAACTAAAATACATGAAACTCATTAAAAACTTTTTGTTTTTTACATTTGTTTTTCTAACAATAACAAATAGTCTTTTTTCGCAGAAAGAGACACAAAAATTAGCTTTATGCGAAGTATTAACAATTCATTCCAAAGTTTTAGATGAAGACCGGAAAATTATTGTATCAGTTCCGGAATTTTACGATGGAATAATGGACAAAGAATATCCTGTTTTGTATGTGCTTGATGGAAAAGAACATTACTTTCATGCTTCCGCAGCAGTTGATTTTTTATCAACCAGAGGTTATATTCCTGAAATGATTGTTGTTTCAATTGTTAACGTCAATAGAAATAGAGACTTCGCTCCTTATGTGCCAAATGTTGAAAGACCAAATGATGCTGATGATTTTTTGCAATTCCTTGATAAAGAATTAGTTCCATTTATCGACAAAAAATACAAAACCTCAGATTACAGGACAATAATTGGGCATTCGTTAGGCGGAACGTTTATTACTTTTTCATTACTCGAAAAACCTGAGCTTTTTAATTCTTACATTGCAATCAGTCCGTATTTGAATTATTCAAATGGAATTATGCTCGTAAAAGCAGAAAATAAACTAAAAAAGAGGTATAAATCAGACCAAAGTTTCTACATGACTGTTGGTGATGAGCCTGCATATTTTGATGCTTTAGACAAATTTTCTGCAATGATGCAGGATAGGATAAATTTTAAGTATTTAAAAACGGAAGGAGAAAATCATGGATCTATACCTTATACAGGTATTTACAATGGACTTAGATTTGTGTTTTCTGATTGGTTGATGCCAAAAGAAATAGTCCTAAAAGGTAGTGTTGCGATAGATAATTACAGCTCTAAACTAAGCTCAAAATACGGTTATGAACGTCAGATAGGTGAAACCTACATTAACCAACTTGGTTATGAATACCTGAATGAAGGAGATTACGAAAATGCGATAAAAGTTTTCAAAACTAATGTTGAAAGATACCCTAATTCTCCTAATGTTTATGATAGTTTGGGCGAAGCTTATGAAAAAAACAATCAGTTGAAATTAGCAGAAGAAAACTACCAAAAAGCTTATGATTTAGCTGTAAAATACAATCATTTTAACAAATCAATTTATAAACAAAATTTAGAAAGAGTTCAAAGTAATAAATAAAAGGCGGTAGTTTAAAATAACGTTGATTTTGTTATCTTTGCAAATATATTAAAAAACACTCAAAATGGAAGATATACTAACAT
>JAFGXO010000185.1 GCA_016936595.1 Bacteroidales bacterium
AAAAAACTCTCACAAAAAATTTTTAGATTTTAATAGGTTTCTTGAGTTGTTTTTAATATTGATATTAAATTTTTAATACCTGCATAATAGACTAATATTTAAATTAAATGTTAGTGATTAAAAATATTTTCATAAAATCACATTTTAAAAAACAAAAATCTACTTTTATTAGCTTAACGCCTTTAACATCTCAACTTTCTTATTAAATTTGTATAAAAAACACGAAATTAAAAAAAAACATCATGTATAAAGCTTTATTCTTTTTAATTTTTGTATCATCTGCATTATTAGTTGAAAGTCAAAATAATATTTTTTCATCAACCGATGATTATAGTTGTAAATTAAGTTATTCAGATTATAATAACAAACAAGTTATTGATAAATTAGCCGCAAGTGCTAATATCTTAGGTTCAAATTTTAATTATACTGTTAATGTGAATTTAACAAGCACAATAGACCAACCTTCGGGAAATGAATTTGTTCTGATTACAAATTATAATTCTATAGCTTTACCTAATTTAACCTATAATGGTTTTACTATGCCTAATTCTTTGCAACCAAACAAAATAAGTTTTAAAATGGAATTTATTAAAAATGGAACAATTCTGTCGGAATATAATATCACCGACAAAGACCTAAACGGGCAACTTTCAAAACAAAATTACACTGCACCTGTTGATGTACAGACAGGAACTAATAATAAAAACAGATATATGTTAAAAGTATCTGATGTAAAAATTAAATATTCGAGCAACAGAGTTAGCGATTTTAATAGGTGGGTAAAGCTAATTGACGATTATGAACAAGCAAACCAAAATGTAATTAGTGAACTAACAAAATTACAAAAAATTCCAACCGACGAAAATGTGCTTGCTTCTTTACCAAACTTAGAAGAGATTGAAAATTACCAGGTTTTATCTCAAAATGCACTTAATTTAGCAAACTCAACAAAAACAGCCGGATTTTTTTATTCTCTTAACATCAACAATAATGATCCCATAAATTTAAATCAAAATATTGAAAATTTGATACAATACTCCAATTCATTGCTTGCATCAACAAATAATGTTTTAAGCCAAATTGACTTAATTTATTTAGATAGAGGTAATTTATTATATAAACAAAACAAAATTAATGATGCTGTATATAATTTCAACAAAGCAATTGAACATAATTCAAGGTTAACTCCGGCTCATTATATGTTAGCTTTAATATCCTTTAATTCAGGCGATTATGAACAATCAGAAAATATTTTAAAAAATATTTTCTTTAATCTTGGAGGCGATAACCAAGTATTATCAGATGCAAAAGATTTATCAAATAACCTTTATAACACATATTTGTCAAATGCAGACAGAGAACTATCGGGGAAAAAATATGTTGACGCATTATTTTGGCTAAATCATGCTCAAAATTGGTGTAATACACTTAACGAAGTTCCTTGTTCTAATAATTTAAATACTAAATTTAAAGTTGCTTACGAAGGAGAAATGAATAATTTATTGGGTTTAGTTGATAATGAAATTAAAATAGGGAATTTAGACAATGCTCAAAATTTGCTTAAAAATGCAATTTCTTATCGAAACCAATTTATTAGCTATTTGCAAGAAGCTCAACCTATTATTGACAGAGCAACAAATATTTATAACGCATATATAAATAGAGCAATTAGCAGTAAACAATCTAATAATTTTGACGGTGCAATCTCCGATTTTATTACAGCAAAAGAATTTTGTACAAATTCAAATTTTATTATTTGTCCGACAGATATTGACGACAAAATTATAGACGCAAGACAAGCAAAATATAATAACCAAATAACAATTGCTCAAAACCAAATAAATTCTAATGAATATAATACAGCCGAAATTACTTTACTAAATGCCGAAGAATACAGAAGTAATTACAATTTGCAAAAAGCTTCAAATTACGACAGATTATTACTTTCGGCTAAGCAAAAACAATATGATGCTGCCATTGCCGATGGTAGAAATTTATATAATTCTACTAAATATCAAGAAGCTATTTTAAAGTATGAGTTCGCTCAAAATATTGAGAATAATTACAATGTTAGAAAAAATAACAATCTAACAACGTACATAAAAAGTGCAGCCCGACAATTAGTGTTGCAAAAAATTGATGCAGCCGAAGTTAAAGTTGTTGAAAACAATTTGAATGTTGCACGTCAAATAAGTCAAGATGCTAATGATATTGCCCAAAAATACGATTTAGTAAATGAGCCTCAAATAAGTACAGCTTTTGAAAATATTAATAAAAAGATTTTTAACCAACAATGTGTTAATTTTAATAATGAATTTACACAATATTATAACATAGCTCTAAATAAAATTTCGGAAAAAAAATATATCGAAGCAGAAAGTTTTTTACAAAAAGCAATTAATTTGGCTACTACTCATGTAGAATGCTCAATAAGCATGGCTGATGCAAAAAATAAAATGCAAGAAATTGCTTTAGCGGTTGAGTATCAAAAAATGATTATTAATGCTAATAATTTTAAAGACGGTTCTAATTTCCAATCTGCAATTGATGAATATATCAAAGCCGGTGAATTTTACCGAAATAATAATTTAGACACACGTTTTAGTATATATCACACACCTTTAGTTGATTACATTGCAGCAGGAGCAAATAATTTTGTGCTTTGGGGGATCAACTATTATGCACAAGAAACTAATTTAGACAATGCTTTTACGCTATTAAAAGTTTTAAAATCCAGAAATTACAATTCAAAATTAACAAAAAACCAACAATTATTATTAGGAGTTAAAATAGCAGAAAGAGATTTTTCTAACCAACCAACAGGTATTGCTAAAATATTAGTATTACAATACACTAACGGCGATAAATGGTTTAAATATTTTGCTAAATCGTATAAAAAAACATGGAAAAAGTTAACTTAAAATCCTTTGTGTAAAATGGCAACATTCTGTATTTTAAAAAAATAGCTGTACAATTAATTTATGTGCAAAAAAGGCAATATTTTACAAATAATGTAAATGATTTTTCAACTTTATTGGTCAAATCCAAGGGAGTTTTATAATATAATTAGTTTAAAAACAAGGCTGTTTTTTTGGGTAGCATTCTGTTAAGTGTTAAACTTACACGTAAAAAAATTTTATTTTTATCCATAAAATACACTTGACCTGAATAAAGAAGATTTATTAAACAGTGATTTTAAAAAGCAATTCAAAACCTCCAAAAATTTTGCTGATTTTGCAGATAAACTCTATAAAAAAGGCGTATTTTTTTACCGGCAGACTCATTGTTACCCTGACTTATTCCTGCCCACGATGATAAATGATTTTAATCCGGTAATTGTCGCATATCATTACCTATTTCGGCTAAAATATATGCTGCTCCCTTTTTTCCTACTCAGGGTATGATAGTTGATAGTTTTGCATCAAGTTCTAATTCGTTTTCTTTTAAATGATTGTCTATTTGTTTGTTTAACAAAGTGATTATTGACTCTTTTTCGGTTATTGACATTTTGATGGTCTGCAACATAAATTTATGATGTGTTGTCAGATTTCCTTTCAATGCCGCGGCTAAATCTTCTTTACTTGATTGTATTTTTCCATGTCTGAATTTCAGCAATTCGTCAATATCCTCAACTCCCGAAATCATGGCATTAATTATTTTAGTTGTCGTTGCTCGGTCCATATCGCTTATTACACTTGTGAGTTAAAAGTTTGCATCTTCTAATATTTTTTTAATGCGATTCTTTTCTGCTGCTACTTGTTCTATTATTTTCCGTTTATATCTTGTTAAATCCCGAAGTTCTAATCGTTTTTTTTGGTATAAAACTACCTTTTAATAAGCCACTTAATAATAATTTTGCAATCCATTTACTATCTTTTTTGTCAGTTTTATGTTCGGGTACATTTTTTATGTGCCATGCATTTACCAAAATGATTTCAAAATCAGCTTCAAATATGTTGAATATTGGTTTCCAATACACTCCTGCGTTTTCCATAGCTATATGTGTAATCTTATTAGTTTTCAACCTCTCTCGCAACTCCTCTATTGAAAAAGTAAATCCGCTGAAAGTTCTTGTTTCTTCTTTCAGACCTGTACCTCTTATTGTTGCAACAATTATACTTATATAAACGTCAATTCCACATCCGCGTTCAACTATTTGTTCAAACTCTATTTGTGATTTTTCTGTATCCATATTTTTGATAGTTTAGTTCTGGAAGCGAAGCTATAATCATTTCCTTGTGTGTCAAAATTTATTTGTCATAGATGTTTCATACTTAAAACAGTTTAGTTCAACAATTATGCACAGATACAAAAACTATACTAAATTAACAATGCCAATTTTAGTAATAATTCTTCTTGAAATGCAAGTTTTTCTTGTCTGTTTTTATGAAAATACCACGATTGCCGTTTTACACCAAACAACTCATATAATCCAGTAATACAGTATGTTGTATTATGTTTTAGTTCTTGAATTGTTCGGTATCGGACTTTTTTCTGATAGAAATTTTAAACTCTTTTTCTGCAATTTTTATCATAGTCTCAAAAGTCTCTGACTTCATTTTTTCGTAAGAAAGTTGTTTTTCTAAGTCTTTAATTTTTTTCTCTAAATCTTCTTTGCTTAGGTCATGCATGTC
>JAFGXO010000186.1 GCA_016936595.1 Bacteroidales bacterium
CAACTATTACAAGAAAATAATAGTGCAGAGCTGAATAAAAATAATAAAATTTTTGTTTTCATAATGTTTAGTTTTTAATGATTTTAGTATAATAAATATTTTGATTGATTTTAAATTGGACAATATATACTCCTTGTTTCAGGTAAGAAATATTGATAGGCATATCGTTTGAAATATTTGATAAACATAGTTTTTGTACTCCAGCAACATCAAATATTTTTAACTCATCAATATTATTAAAGATTGTTTTTACAATAAAATAATTAGAACAAGGATTTGGGTATATTAGAAAATCTTGATTATTATTTCGTTGAATTGTATCAGTTAATGGCAAAAAGTTTTTGTGTAATTTAGATACAATATTATGTTGTTTAGAATTTGTTTTAATAACATCTTCGCATAGCCCAACAACTGCTTTAAAGTTGCTTCCTCTATCAGCATTAAATCCAGGCAAAAGTGTTATTTTTGTGCCAGCCCTGAAAGTAACATTTTGCCCAACAGGAATAAAAGCATCAGAAGTAATGTTATTACTTGCATGCCAGTACGATGATTGTTGGGTTCCAGTGATAAAAAGATCTTGTTCTTGAATATTATTGCAGTCTAAATCTGTTTGCCATAAACCTCTACCATAAGTTGCTGCTTTTAGGATAGAGTTGTTGTCATCCTCATAAGCAATTTCAAGTTCTGTTACAATAACATTGGGCAAACCATTACTAAATGGTATCCAATCGGTCATGCTTGCATTTTTGTAAAAAACTCCTATATCTGTTCCAATATAAATAGCCTCTTCTGAATTTTTGTCTAGTACGATGCTATTGATTAAAACATCAGATAAAGAACCACTTATATCTGTAAATGTCTGTCCTTTATCTGAAGATTTGTAAATTTTTTTGTAAGCTGTGCATAAATAAACCATATTTTCGTCAGAGGGATTTAAAGCAATATCAATAATATTTGTATTTGACATAAAAGTCTGATTAAAAACAATATTATTGGTGCTAAAATTTTCACTTTTGTATAAATACTTTCCCTTAGTAATATAAAACAAATTAGAATTAACAGTAGATTGCTCAAAATCAGCAATTTGTCCGTAAGTGTTAAAATTCGTAATTTTCTCCCAAACAATATCATCAACATTATTTGTTTTAACATTTGTACTACGCCATAATTGTTGGTAACCAACATACATTGTATTCGGTGTGTTAACATCTAACTTATACGGATTTATCCAACCTGCAACATCTGATATACCATTGCTTATTGGGCTTGCTATTCTATCACTTGTTGACCAATAATCAATAGTTCTCAATATAAAACCTGAAGATAATTCACCTTCATAAAAATTCACATTAGAGCCGTATTCAACCTTAGCCTCGGTATAATCAATTAAACATTCAAAACCATCTCCGCCAAGAGCTTTTTTCCATTCATTTTGCCAATTATAAGCAGTTCCGTTATCTTGCATCCCACATAAAGTAAAATTCTGATTATTTGCGTATTGTCCAATTCTGTATATTTGAGAAATAGCAAGGTTTCCACTTATGTCATAAAAAACACCATTTCCATCTATTGTGTGATAATTATAAATACCACCGTCATTTGCAATAAAAAGGTTATTTGAATTAAAACCCTCAAAAAAAGGAATAAAAGTAATATAATGTTGGTCGGCATGTAAATAGGGAGATGTATTCCAATTAGATTTTTTTGTCCAACTAACTCCTTTATCATCAGAATACCAAAGGTTTATACCTCCAACAAAAAGTCTATTTTCATCATTTGGGTCAATAGCAATACAAAGGTCATAAAAACCTTGCCCACCAATATCATCGCCGTTATACCAGCCAAGTATATTAGGACTACTGCTTTGTAACGAAAAAGTTTCGCCTGCATCGTAAGAAATGTACAAACCACCAAAACCCCAATATTCAGGAGCAAACATTCCTGTTCGTACAAAATAAACGATATTTGGGTTGGCTAGTGTAGTTCCTATTTCTACTCTTCCTCCTCTGTCAAAAGTTTTAGTCCATGTTTTTCCAGCATCGGTTGTTCTAAAAAAACCATAAGAATTTGCATAATATAAAATATCTGGATTTGCAAGATTTATTTGTAAACTTGAAACAGAACTTGAAGATTGAACGTCTAATTTTTCCCAAAATACACCACCATTTATCGTTTTATAAACACCTTTATTGGTTGCAACATAAAGTGTTTGCGAATTTTCAGGGTGTATAACAAATTTGCTTACTGTGGCTTCTTTTAAAAAATGGCTAATATCATTATTTATAAAAAACCATGTTTGCCCTGCATCAGTACTTTTAAAAATACCTGTTCCTTTGGTATCATTATTATTTTTATCTCCAGTACCAATATAAATAATATTAGGGTTTATATAGTCAATAACAATTGAAGAAATACCAAGTTGAGGCAAAAAGTCCGTTAATGGTTCCCATATTGGATTATCAGCAAAGATATTATCAGTTCTCCACAACCCACCAGAAGGTGTTCCTATATAAGCTCTTCCAATATTAACAGGATCAAATTCAATGCAATTAATTCGTCCTAAGCCTCCTCCACTAACAGGGATTGAATGAGGCCCCAAATTTTGCCAATTTCCCGAATTTGTTTTATTTTTAGAAAAATATTTAATGTATTCGTTAGCATTTTTATTAGTTGAAGGGAATGAGCCGTCTGTATTAACTCTGTATTGCCAATACCATTCCCATCTTTTATAATGCTTAAAGGAAGACATGTTAAGACTTCCTTTTTTTTGATTGAAAACATTTTGTATTTCAAAAAAGTTTGCATTTGAGTCTTGCATCATTTCAATCCAAAAATTTGAAAAATCTGTTTGCGAGTTTACTCCAGAAAAAATAAAAAATAATCCCAATATTATCAATCCGTTTTTTTTCATTATTCTGCTTTTATCGTTGATAATTGTTTTTCAAGTTCGCTTATTTTCTTATTTTGTTCTATGATATACAATGTTAACTCTTCAATTTTTAATAGCAAAAGGGCATCCATATCTCCTAAGTTGAGACCATTTTCTATAATGTCTTGTTCGGAAGGAATATCAGGCAAATGATTGTTTGTTGAAATAAAATTCTCTAAAGAGTCTAAAGAAAGCAAATTGTAATCTGGATAAAACACATAATCTTTCCAAACTTCTTGTACTACTTCTATTGATGTACATTCAATATTTCCATCGTAAAGTAAATTATTTTTGCTTAAATTTAATATATCGTATCCACTAGGATTATCATTATTTTGGAACGAAACAATTAAGTTGTCTCCATTGTTTATAAAATTCCAAGCATAATTATGTGTACCATCAACTAATGAATTAATTTTTAGTGTTTGTCCTATTCCATATCCAAAAATATGTAAATCAGCTTCAGGAGAATCAGTTCCAATACCGACAAAACCGCTTTTGTAATAAATTCCATTATCATTTTCTAACCACATATCACTAGGAAATGGCAAATTAGTTAATTGTGAGCCATCTCCTATAAAACCCTGAGCACTAACAGTACCTCTAAAATCAGCATTAACTGCCGAAAGATTATTTGAAAATATGCCGTTTTGAGCAGTTACATCGCCTGATAATGTGGCGTTTGAAGCTGCTATTGTACCGTTTGAGCTAATTGA
>JAFGXO010000187.1 GCA_016936595.1 Bacteroidales bacterium
AATATGTTAGTATATCTTCCATTTTGAGTGTTTTTTAATATATTTGCAAAGATAACAAAATCAACGTTATTTTAAACTACCGCCTTATTTATAATATTTCTCTTGTTTGTAAATTTTGCTTTTGCACAACAAGAGCCTGAATTGATTATTGAAGAAAATTTTGATATTAATGAATTGACTAAAAAATTTGAAACTCTTGACAGTAACAAAATTCCAACAGGAATTCTACATGATAAAGTAATTTCTTTTGTTGATTTTGATTTATATTCAGGTTCAGACCGTAGTGAAGTTGTTGATTACTATGTTTGGCGACAAATTCTTGATGAGCTGAAAAATTCTGCTGTTAAAAAACAAAATTTTCCTTCTCTGAAAATAATTGCAAATCAATACAAAGACCTGAATGTTTTACCTGTTCTTTTTTTGAATTACAACTACAATACAATTAAAACTGATGCTTTTGACAAAAATTTAATTATCGAAAAAGATAATTTTTTTTATAACAACACTAATACAACAGAAACACCTTATGACGATAAAAGAATATTTGTTGCCTCAATTCCATATTTTAAAATTGATGTTAAAAATAACAAATTCATTCTATCTGATGATTTATTTTTTTCAAATATCAATAAAAAACCTGAATATTATCTTATAGATTTTGACGATGGAGACGGCTATAATAAATATGAAACAAATAGTGAAATAAATGTTAGTTATCAATTTCCGGGTGAAAAATTTATAAAAATCAAGGCTGTTTTTAATGATGATACTCTATCTGCTAATTTTTCAACTATAACAACTGAATGTGATGCACCGCCTCCTGATGTTCAAGAATTTCCTATTACAGCATCTATTCCTTATTGGAACTATACTGATACACATACAGAAAACGACATTAATGGTGCTTATGGAAAAGCAAAAGTATCTGTTTGGTATGCTCCCGGGCACAACCAGTTAATAAAACCTTTTATCCTGCTTGATGGTTTTGACCCATTTGTTAATATTGACTTTAATGAGCAAGCAAGAGATTTTGAAAAACTTTATTGTGATTTGAATCAGGTTCATACATTGGATATGCTGCAGCAATGTTATGGTTATGATATTGTGGTTGTGGATTGGGTTGGTGGTGCCGACTGGATACAAAAAAATGGTTTATGTTTGGTGGAAGTTTTAAATTGGGTAAATGAGAACAAAGTAGGTTTTTATCCAAACATCATAATTGGTCCAAGTATGGGAGGAATGATAGGCCGGTTTGGCTTGTCATATATGGAAGACCACAATATGCGACATGATGTAAGTGTATTTATACCTGCTGATTCTCCTCATAGAGGTGCAAACATACCGCTTGGTATGCAATTTTGGGTTAATTATCTTTATGCTCATTTGAATAAAAAAGATGATGCTTCTGATAACATAAAAATCTTTTACGAAATGTTAATGAGTCCGGCCGCAAGACAATTACTACTTTATCATTTTAATGCAAGTGTGGAAGAGAAAAAAAGTCAAAGTAACCCAAAAGATAAAGTAACTTGTGATAATGAACAAATGAGAGATGATTTTGTTTCAGATTTGAACTCCTTAGGTAATAATGGTTATCCTTCTCAGCCTACTCTTATCGGAATATCAAACGGCTCAGGTTTTGGTCATAACCAAAATAATGAAAACAATTATAATCTGTATCCAAATGGGCAAATAATGCAATTTGAAGTCGAAGAAGAAAATGCTGTTTTCAAAGCGTATGCTTTACCCGGGAAAGACAATACATATCATGAAATACTGAAAGTAAATGTAAATGGAATACGAGTATATACGGTAAGAGTAAAGAATACTGATCCACTTGATTGTGTTCCGGGCGGCTTTTTCCCCGGCTTAGAACCACTAAACGACATCTCAGGAATGACTCTTTATCATGCTTATGTAGATTTTATACCAACAATAAGTGCTTTGGATTTGGATCATAGTATTACAAATTATTACACAACTTCAATTACTTCACAACAAACTCCTTTCGACTATATATATTTTCCTCTTGAAAATCCAATTGCTGTTGCAATTGACGTAGATTATAATCCGACTTATCCATACAATTACAACCAACAACATAGTGCAATTTCAGACCATGAAAGAGATTATCTTTTAAATATTGTTCATGGGAATTTGCCGCAAAACGGTACTGTTCAAAACAGAACAATAAGCGGAGAGGTTGTTTTACAAGCCTATAATTCAATACTTGCAGGTGCAAATGTTAATCCTTACGAAGAGCCCGGAGATGTTGTTATTCAAAACGGTAGTAATGTTAAATTTATTGCAGGAAACAGTATCCATCTTCAAACAGGTTTTCATGCAGGGCAGGGATTTCAGGCTCATATAGAAGAAGTTCAGGAAATTAGTTGTGATTTGACATCTGAAAATGCTCCTTTTATAAAAAATCTGACTTATGAATTGCCTGAACATCAAACAGATAGTTTAATAAACTTTAAAATAGATGAATCTTATTTTGCTGCTGATTATTACAGTTGGTTTATAATTTCTGCCGATAATAGTTTTCATAAAATTGAAACAACTCAAGCTCAGTTAAGTTTCCCTGCTAAAACACAAGGTAGATATTCTGTTTATGTGAAAGCTTTTAATCATAACGGAGAAAGTAATGTTTTGTTTGATTATGTTTATATCCAAAACACTAATTCTCCATTTAAGGCAGATATAAAGCAAAATAATGTTTTATGTAATTCGTGCAATGAAATTCAAAGTTCTGAAATGATAATTTTTCCTAATCCTGTTGAAAATATTATTTACCTTAGTTACTTTTTATCTGTTCCAAGCGATGTAAAGTTTACTATTGTTAACAGTTTGGGAAAAGTTGAAAAAATGGCTGAATTGCCATGTCAATACGAAGGAAAGCACGAATTTATGTTGAATATTGAAGATTTAAGTTCCGGTTTATATTTTATCATTTTAGAAACATCTGATGGCATAATTAGCAAAAAAATTATTAAAATATAGTTTAGTTTAAAAGTTTATAAAGTAAAAAGTTTGTAAAGTTAAAGCTTTGATTTTGGAATTTGTGTTAACAATTTGTCGTTAACCTTCTTACTCGCTTTGCATCATTACGACCACGAGGAACGAAGTGGGAAGTAATCTCAAACCCGAACTGGTTTTAACGAGTCAGGGGGCTGCTTCTACTCTGTGTTTTCTGATTTAGCTTCACTAAGAACTATCTCACGACTGTAAGGAGTAAAAGTTGTAATCCGAATAAACTATAAAGTAAATTAATATATTTAAATATGAACAAAAAAATTACTCTAACAACTGCTTTGGTTTTTCTTCTGCAATTTTGGAGCTTTTCGCAGAATTTGCTCGAAGAAAACAGACTTTTTTATTCCGAACTTGATACAAATAATATTAAAACCGGAATTTTAATTGACAAAGCTGTAAATTTATCCGGCATTGAAAGGTTTAATGGTAAAAACACTGACCTTGTTTGCAATCAAACCTTATGGCAAGAAATGTTTTTTAAACTTAATTATGCTAAAAATAATTATTTTATTAACCAAGAACATGTTTGGGTGTCATTTGAGACTGCAAATAATATATTTGATGAAATAATACCTTTGATCTAACAATGAGTGATGACCCCGACTGGCAAACAGGTGAAATTATGGCAGAAAACAGCATACATCTTACAAGCGGTTTTCATGGAAGTTCTGATGAACAAATTCATTTGCATATTGACAATATAAACAGAACAACTTTGCAGGAAGAGGATTATGTGCCTGATGAAAAAAAGATAAATCAAAGTAACAATCCTAAAAATCGAACTCAGGTAATTGATATTGAGGATCAAATTGAAATTTTCCCGAACCCAACTACCGGCACTTTCATCATTGCGAATAAAATGAAGCAATCTATTAAAAGTATTTAAATTAGCAATATTTCCGGTAGTATAATTTATTTGGAAGAAGATTTAAACAGTAATTCTGTAGAAATAAATCTCTCAAATTTTGCACAGGGTATTTATCTTATTAAAATTTACACAGAGAATAATAAATACACACGTAAAACCATAAAACTACGAAAAAAATATTATACATTATATTTTTAGCAATTATTTTAAGCTTTCAGTCATGTGCTTGGTTAATTAGCAAAACACAAGGTGATTACTGTAAACAATGGGGCTATATTACAGACACAAACGGAGTCGGAATACCAAATGTTAAAATAACGGTTTTAATGGCAGAAAATCATAGTGTTCCATCTATTGAAACCAATAGAATATTTTATACTGACCAAGATGGTTTTTATGACATTTATATAGATAATTCAGATTCCGTTTATTATATGAAAATGACGCATGATAAATATATATATCCGATACCGCAACCACAGATAGGCTATCCTCAAATAGCGTATGCTGATATACAATTAGAAGACGAATTATATAATTTTATAATGATAAAAAAAGGTAAAGTTAAAATTGAGGGTCAGGTAATGTGTGATTATTGTGATACTTTTTTTGTGTCCAGTGTAAAAATTTCTATTTTAAGAAGGCTTATTGGTAACACCAATTATCCTGATGCAATTGGAATAAATACATTCACAAACAATAAAGGTTACTATTATATAGAATATGATGGAGGTGAAGAATATGAATATTTTTTAAAACCTGAAAAAGATGGTTATTACTATTATGATAAATATGGTACAGTTAATGATTGTGTTATTGGGGAGAATATTGATCCTGGATATATTATACCAAGAAGCTTTAGAATACAACAAATTGAATAATAAACATAAAAATGCAGCAAACCATGTTGCATTTTTTATTTTTGGGTAATTGAATTGGAAAAATTATTTTTATGAAATTGATATTTCTTTTGCAAACCAAGGTATTTATCTTGTGAAAATTCATACAGAAAACAAATCATTCACTCGTAAAATTATAAAATTATAAAAACAATAAAATATATATCTATAATATTTGTGCTTTTTTTGTTACAATCTTGTGCATAGTTTTTTGGTGCTGACATTAAAACAACCGTTACCCGAATAGTAATTGTTCTATTTCAAGAGACCCGATTGAAGGGGTTAAACTTGAAATTGTCATTTATACATCAGGTGATAATTATTTTTCTTATTATGAAGAAACAGGTATAGAGACATACAGCAACAACAATGGTAATTATGAGCTGATTTACGATAATATTGACGGTTTTCAATATCTAAAACCAACATGTGATGAATATATTTATTTAGGTACTGGATGTTGCCCACCACCTACTTACTATCCTCCTGTTGAAAAAGGAGGTACTTATGAATACAATATCACAATGATAAAAAGAGGTAAAGTGAAAATTGAAGGTAAAGTTATGTGTGATGAAGAAGATTTTTATTGGCTTCCTGATGTAAAAATATCTCTTTTAAAAAAATCTAATGAAAATACAAATAATACGGATTCAACAGGAATTTATACTTATACTGATGAAAATGGTTACTATTATATTGAATTTGATGGTAATAATGAATATGTTTTTTTTTTAAACCTGAAAAAGAAGGATATTTTTATGATTGGGGTGGTTCTGATTATAGAGAAGTTATAAATTTAGATCAAGGGTATGTAGACAAAGAAAGTTTTGTAATGAATAAAATCCAATAAAAAATCAATCACGATATTTATTATTCTAAAATCATTAAAAACTAAACATTATGAAAACAAAAATTTTATTATTTTTATTCAGCTCTGCACTATTATTTTCTTGTAATAGTTG
>JAFGXO010000188.1 GCA_016936595.1 Bacteroidales bacterium
TCCCGTGAAATATAATAACCCGACAATAGCACCGCCGGCTATAATTATTTTTAAAATTGCATCTGTTAAATGGTTTTTACATAATACTTTGTGTGCCATTTTGCTGTAATATGCCGGGCTGTCGCCGCATATTTCGCATTTTGTTTTTTTTCTAAATGTTTTGCTCATTTTCATAGGTTTTAATTGCCTCGTCAATTTCAAAAATTAACTTAGCATAATTGTTAATTTCTTCTTGAATAGCATCTTTCATTTTGTTTAAATGAAATGCCAAAACTTCCTCCATTATCTTAATTATTTTTTCAAACTCTCCTTTGGGTATGTTTTGGACAGGGTATAAAAAGCGATTTTTCCACGTGGTGTATGTGAGCTGCTTTGTAGGGAAAAATTCGTTTAAGTGGTTTACTAAATCTTTTCTGAAATTAAAAGATTTGTTTGCTTTCAATAATTCGAATTTTGAGATTAAGGGCGGAACAATGAAATTATTATCTGTATTTTCATTGTCAATTTTAGTTTTTTTCATAAATTCACTCATTAATTTATTATTTTGTCGTTAAATTTAACGCTAAGATAAAACATATTTTCTATTAATTGCAAATATTTTCTGTTTAAAATAAAAAATATTTTCTATTATTAGCGTAATCAATTGTGTATGAACTTAATAAAAATCAAGCATACTGCCGAAAAAAAAAGTTATCTTTTAAAAGATTTATCGGAGAAAATAGGTATGTCATATCAGAACTTAAATAGATGCATACGTGAAAATAAAATATCTGCAAATGATTTAGAAAAAATATCGGAGGTATTAGAAGTTCCGATCAGTTATTTTTTTGAAGACGACATAAAAGCATTAACGAGAGAAACGAGCATTGGCAATACAAACATAAATTGCGAGAAATTACAAATACAATACAACGCTGCATTAAAAGAAATAGAATACCTTCAAAAACAAATAAAAGATAAAGAGGAAATAATAAATTTACTTAAAAGGAAATAAAAAATTGATTAGCACAATAAAATAAAAAAAAACTTGTTATATTTAACCTATACGTTAATTTTGTGGAAAGAAAAACAATTTTAGTAAAATCAAATAAACATGAAAAGACTTTAATATATATTGATTCTGAAAAAGATACCGGCATTCTGCATTTTATATTATCTGATGCCGTACATAAAGAATTTAAAATAATTTCGGAATTATTACTTGAAAATGCACGGAATAAAGAAAAATATCTAAAAGTATTTAATAATGTTTATGAAATGAGATTTACAAATAACGGGAGAAATGACAGGATATATTGCGTTGAAATAAAGTCGGAAAAAAAAAGAGTTATTGTAATGGCCGAACTTTACCTAAGCAAAGATCAACAAAAAATACCAAAAAAAATAATAGATAAAATTAAAACACAAATAACTAAATATACATACCATGTCTAATATTCACGAACAAATCAAGGAATTAAACGAAAAACATTCGGCTTTTGATTTAGAGCATGAAAAGATAATGATTCAGATGCGTTTTATGAGCGAAGTTGAGATTTTAATGGAAGAAAAAAAAATAAATAAAAAACAATTAGCAAAAGTAATTGGAACATCGGCAAGTTACATTACACAACTTTTTAGAGGTAATAAAACTTTAAACTTAGAAACTATTGCAAAGTTTCAAAATGCGTTTGAATATAAGTTTGGAATTGAGGCAAAAAAGGATATCTGTAAACCGATTACAAATATCTTTACACAAGAAGATTATATAAGTTTGTTTGCATCTAGCAGAATACAAAAAAAAAGCATAATTAACATAGACGAGTTTACACCATTATCTATATCAATAGACAACGTAAAACGAAAAAAACAACAAACAGCATGACAGAGGTAAAAATATCAGATTTAAAACTTGTCAGATATAATATCATAGAATCATCATTTATTACGGTAAAAAATAATGATGATTCTATTACTAAAATAAAACAAGGCTTAAATACAAGACCTTATAATATTGATCTAACTGTTTTAGAATCAAAAAATAAAGAATCTTTTTTGTTAAAGATTGAAGTTAATAATTATTCAGAAAAAAAACTTTCGGGTTACGATTTCAATATTTCATTATTAACAAGTTTTGAGCTTGACGGTATAGAGAAAATGGATAAAGAAATTATAACTCAATATATTCTATATTCTGCGTTTCCTATGGCTTTAAATATAGCACGCACGCACATATCAAATAATACTTCGAATGGATTTTTTGGCAGGTATATACTTCCGGCAATAAATTTACCCGAATTTATTGAAAAATGGATAAAAGAAAAAGAAAACAATCGCGATGTTTCATAAAAAAAGCCGCTCAAAATTTGAGCGGCTTTTTTTTATTTGTCGTTATAATGTCCGTAACACGAATGCAAATATAATACGTCTTTGTTTACAGTATATGTTAATCTGTGTTTGTCTGTAATATGCCTGGACCACATACCTTCTTTGTTTTTTAAACATTCCGGTTTTCCTATTCCGTCAAAAAATCCGCTATTCATATCTGAAATTAAATCTAATATTTTAGATTTGATTTCTTTATCTTTTTTGTGTTTTTTGAAATCTTTTAAAAACAAGTCGGTAAATACAACATTAACCATTTAACTGTTTTATATGTTCTTTTACCTCGTTTAAAGAAATTGGCTTTATGTTTACATATTCTAAACTATAAACAGACGAAAGTATTTTAATGTTTCGAGCCAAACGGCTCTCATCATTATTCTTTGGCTTCCATAAGTCAAGTACCACACAATAGGCACCGTATTTAATGAAGGTATCATCAATACAGGATATTATTTTTTTTTCAAATTCATTTTCACAAGAAATAATATTTGAGTTTAACATTGAGGCTATTAATAAATAAAATTCGAGCATTAAAGATTTATCAAATAATTTAATAACTGCTCTACTTTTATGTATTGTTGTTGCTTTTAAAAGATTTCTTAAATTCTCAACGGAAATATCCTTTAAAATTTCAATATTTTCATTTTTTTTATTTTTGGATAAAGTCTTTACTATTTTATAATATTGGTTGTAAACTTCAATTAGTTCGGAATTTAAATCAAAATAATTATTATTAGAAAAAGTTGTTTTAATTTCGGTAGTTAAACTTTTAA
The DNA here is from genome assembly GCA_016936595.1 of Bacteroidales bacterium. Taxonomy (GTDB): domain Bacteria; phylum Bacteroidota; class Bacteroidia; order Bacteroidales; family JAFGUD01; genus JAFGUD01. The sequence continues at coordinate 3,138 of JAFGXO010000188.1, forward strand.
TATATTTTTTCCATTCAGCATCAGCTTTAGTGTTAAATGATAAAATTAATCTTAATTTTAAAATTTTGTCGCGAACCTCTGTATAAATGTCTATCAAGTCCTTATTATCATTTAAACCTAAAATAATACTGTCAATAATTTTTTTAAATAATTTATTGATTTTCTCATTCTTCGATTTACCGGGATTAATATCTGCCGGTATTGTTTGAGCGTATAACATAGCTTAAATAATTAACTTGGGTTTTTATGTATAAAAATTAGCTTCAAATATATATACAATATACGAAAAAAAAAGAACAATTGTTTTATATTTTGTTTCTAAATTATATATTAATTGAAAGCCAAAAAAAAAGCCGCTCAAATTTTGAGCGGCTTTTTTTAGGCTTTTATAAGTTCGTCAGGAATTATTTTTAAAGTAGACAGATTAAAAGTAAGTGAAAATAAACCGTCATAATTTCTTTTTATTTTTGGTCTGTTTGCTGCCGGAATAGGAATATTATTATCAATATTGCAACCCAAAACGCCGGTAGTAAAATCAACCGTGTTTTTAACAATATCTTTTTTTGTTAATGATTCTCCGTAAAGGTTATCGTTATTTAAACATTCAATACAATATGTATCCTCATCTAAATAATAACCGTAATCGTATTTAACTGTTTTCAGCATTGCGGGCATCTTTTTGTATTTTTTTGTAGGTACCTTTTTTTAAATCTTTATTGCCATGAACGGGAACCGGTACAGTTTTATTATTCTTTATACAAATATAATGACTTCCTTCTATTCTGTCAACAATCCAGCCGTTTTTTTTAAGCATACTTAAAACCTCTTTGCCGGACATTGTTTTTTTCCATTCATAGCCCGATGAACCGTTTAATGTACCTTGCGGCTTTGGTGTAAATATATACCAAGCCGCAAGCCCCAAAAGTGAATATTTGAAAAAATTAGACACTATTTTATAATATAGTATGACCTGTCAATATGCCGTTCGTAAATATAAATGTATGCTGTCGCAATTCATTATCTGTAAATTGGATCGTCTTACTAATGCCCTGGATGAAATACACCTGGTTAGATAAATTTATAGCCATGATTTGATCTCTCGGTAATGTTCCGCTATTTGCAATAACATCATTTATTCCGTGAGTTGAATAAACAAACCCGAGACCGTCAGCTCTAACTTTTACTATCTTATTTGGATCAGTCGTATATTTGGGAATATCTGAAAGATCTGTACTTTTTAGTGCTTTGTCTTCAATAATGCCTTTTAGCATTGTGTTTAATTTTGCAAACAGAGTGTTTGAGCTGTCGCCTCGCTTTATTTTACTGAAAATTGACATAACTTATATTATTAGATTGTTTGTACTATGTTGTTGTTATATAAACTGCTTTTCGTTCAACATCTTCAACATGCAGGCCTTTTTTAAATTTGCGCATTAACACCGCTTTTTTCAATTGCGATTTTGTGTAAATTACATAATTTAAATTATGCTTGTAAACTAAATGCTTCTTTTTAGTCAAGCGTGCGAGTTTATTTGCTGTCTTTATCGCTTTTACTTTTCGGCGGTTTAAAATTCCTTTTATAATTATATTTATCATGTCGGTTAAATATTTATTTAGATTTTATAAAATTGCTGTATAAACTTAAATTTGACTCAAATAACAAGCTCATTTTTCTATATGCTTCAGTATTTTCTTGTATAATTTTCATTTGCTCGTTATGTGTGGTTATAAGGAATAATCGAAATTCTTTTTCAAGTGCATTGTTCTCGGCATCTTTCTGTTTTCTTTCGCTGTTGATTAAATCAATTAATCCCTTTTGATTGCTGTAAAAATATCTTACAACAACTACAAGTGTTACTATTAAAACAAAAATAACAGTTCCGATAAAACCGTAATCTAAAAATTTTGCGGAACTGCTGATTATCTGAGAGAAAATATATAAATTATATAATAACATACCCGTTTTTTAATTTACCTGCCTTTTGTTTTTTTAATAATTCACGCCAACCGCCTTTAACGGTTTTTTGAAAGTGTGGATAATCTTTAAAAGTTGGCCAGTCGCCGCCCCAATCAAAACCGAATTTTTTAAAAACGGCCGCAATTTCTTTTCTGTTACCTTCATAGAGTTTGCCGCTTTTTATTTCGTAAACGTCAACGGCAAGGCCGTAATTATGGTATGATTGTCCGCCCTGTGCTTTTGTAACTTTTGGAACTTTTGCAAATATTTCGTTTTGCTCTTTAAATGAACGGTAGCCGCTTGCAATTCGGACGTTTATACCTTTACGTTGTAGTTCTTGAATTGCTCTGTAAACATCTGTACGAATAGACGGATGTAAATTTGTAATTCGTTGATTTGTATATTTATCCCATGTTTTGAAACTTGCAGCATCACCTTGTACAATTTTACTTTTGTTCTTGTTTATAACAAAATAAGCAATAACAGGCAGCGTATATAATAAAGCATTCATTAAATTGAGATTTCAAATTTTTGCAAATAATTTCTTACAAATTTTAAAGCATTAATTTTAGTATTGCCGTTTTCATAGTCTTTATCTTCTAAAAAATGAATAAGCCATTTATTTAACGGTTCATTAATTGTAATGCTTGCCGATACTGCGGATCGTTTCCCAAATGTGGCTAAAAGCTTTAGATAATCACTTTTTGTTTTGAGTGAAAGTATAACTTTTAAGCTTTCATTTACAGCCTCTTTTCCTGCCGTGTCAAAAAATAAAATCCGACTTGACCATGTCTTTTGCAATTGCATTTGTAAAGCATCTGCCGCTTGAGAGTACCAAGAATTTGAATAAGATAATTTATCTTTTTCAACTTCTTTCTCTGCATCTTTTACGGTTGAATTTTGCGTCTCCTTTTCTGTTTTTTTTCCTGCAAAAAAAGCAGCCGCAGCAATTCCTAATGTCGATAATAAAAGAATATTATTCATTTTTTTAAAATTAAATAAGCCCGGTAAATCGGAATTTAGCCGGGCAAGGTAACCGACAACTATATTTTCCCTAATCCTGATTTTGCCAATTCTTTAATTTTTGAACGGCGTTTTTTTTCAGCATCGTAAACTTTTTGAGCTTTTTTATACTCATCGCCAAGTTTTTTGTTTTTTTGTTCAACTTCTTTGAGTTTACGCTCATAGTTTGACCATGTTTGCGCCGATGCCGCATCTTTGGGCATTTTCGGTGCTTTTGCAAATTTTGGTTTTTTTGGTGCTTTCATTTCTCAATTTTTATATGTATGTTAAAATTAATTTCTTCGTTGCCGGATTCGAAACTTTCTTTATAATTTTACTTAATTCTTCACTTGTAAAAAGTAAAGATAATTTTGTAAGTTGCTCAAGTTTTTCAATGTCTAAAGTTTCAAGGACTTGCAAAACGTCCTTTTTATTCGGATTTTCCATTGTCGGCGGATTTTTTATTTTTAATTAAATTATGAATACTGTTTTTTATTATAGTTATTTCGTTTAATTCTAAATCTTTCAATTCATCCGTAAATTCTTGCAATAAAAGTTCTTTTAAAGTTGGTTCTTTTTCCTCTATACCTGCCAGCGGTTGTACTTGTGCTTTTCCTGTCAATAACGCAATACCTCCGAGAGCTTCTTTTAAGATGCCCTTTATTGTTTCCGGGTTCCAAGCTTTAGCCGATGCCTCAATGTTTTCAAGGCTTTGTCTATAATCTTTCTGAATGTCTTCAATTTGCTTTGCATGCAAAAGATTATTAAACTCTAATTGTTGTGAAAGTAATTTTGCTTCAACTTCGCCCGGTCTCATATATCCGAGCTTTTCCGGCTCAAAACCATTAATGCCCATGTTGTTATTGTTTACATTCTCAGTCTCTATAACCAGATCGTCTCTTTTAAATTCAAACGGTCCGGATATTCCTGTTTGATTGCTTTTTTGATATTTTGCAGCTGTCAGTAAAAATACCGTCCCGGGTTCAAACTTTTCAGTAATAAATTCAAGCCATTCAATCGCTTTTTCTACTTTTAATTCATCTTTTAAATCAGTTTCGCAATTCTCACAATCAAAACTTCCGGCGTTTGCCTTTTCGAATGAATTTTTTTTTGTATATAATTTGAGAAAAGGAGTTTTCCCGTCTCTCAAAATTTCTTTTAAATTGTTAAATTTTAGCATGTCGGTTGCTTTGTTAATTAATTAATTGGTGTTATTAAATAGCCGGATACTGATGCCTTATAAATATTCGCAAGGTTATTTGTAATGAACTTAGATAAATCATTAGAATTAAACTCAATGAATATCTCTCTTGAATGTATTGATAAATAATCGCTGTATACTCTCGTTAAAGTTCCCGACTGCTCAATTTTAATCATGTTTGAATAATCAACATAATTATTATTACTACGGACTTTAATGAATTGTGTACTTTTATTTATAAGTAACAAATCAAAATTGCCTAAAAATGAAATTGAATTAATTATTAAAGTTGAATTTGACAAGTCAATTTCTTTATTAAAATCAATAATATCAAGCTTAAAAGGACTGATAGTCGTATTTTTATAAGACTTTTCTATCTTTTGAATAATCTCAGTTATCATTTTATCTTATATTTATAAACAAATCCAAATGTGTGAACGTCCAGCGGTAAATAACCATCGTTATTTAATCCGTATACCGTTGCATCAAGATATATTTTTAATGTGTTCGGGATTCCTTGCGGCACTATTCTGTCAATAAAATCTTCGGTATTATGAGACGGTTTCAAAAGTCGAGGAATTAACGGATTGAAATACTGATATTGTTCATCTCTTACAATGCATGAAGTTGATGTGCTCGCTGATTTATTGTTATTAAAATAATTAATTCCTACAATCTCTGAAACATCTTTTTCTAATAATAATTGTTTTGTGTAAGTAACGTACTGAGTTGGTTGATCATTAAATATATTGAACTGAATACCTGCATATTTGTATAAAACAGATTTCGGTTCTTTATTTGTCAAAATGAAAATAACACATAAATCATCATTTTCAACGTGCATATCTTTTATATGCACTTTCAATTTAGAGCCGTTTGCCTCTTCTTTTAAATCAATCGTATTACGTGTTATATGACCGTCTTTAATTAGAAAAGAACCGGGTAGCATGTTTAAAATGAAACGACCGTTTTTTGAAATTCCAACCTCCGGAAATTTAAACGAATTAACGTCAGGAGTAGATCCAAATCCGTTATCGGAAGTAAAGGCAACGCCTTTTAGATATTTATATCTTTCGTTTAAAGTTATTTCATACTCATAGTACTGACTTTTTGGCGTTAATTGTACCATTTGATAAAACACATCATCTTCAATTTGTTGAAAAGGTTTTATAATTCTCTTTTGTAACATGCTGCTTGATTTTGAAAAAAGGCTGACTAATGAAAATCAGCCTTTTTTAATATTAATTAAAAATCTACTATGAATTATGAAAAAAAAGACTATCTGTAATTAATTCCGTCACCGAGTAATTTTACTCTGAATGAATTAAATTGAGTTCCTGTTGCTGCAACGCTGTAACCGTCTCCGAATTTTACGGCAAATTGCAAAGCTGCGCCCGGTTTAATTATTAATGCTGAGTTCAAGTTTATGCCGCTTCCGCCTGAAAACCCGTCTTTTGAAGGTGTAGCATTTTTAGAAATTCGAGTTTCTGTCATCGTAGAAACAAGCTGTGTATAAATTACTTTTCCGTCCTGTCTAATTTCAAGTTCTGCACCATTTCCAAAACCGTCAACCCAAGCGGCAGGCATTACGTTTGCGGCTACTTTGCCGAATTTATCAGCTGCATCAACGCCAAGATAATGTTCTAAACTTATATAATTTACAGCACAAGCAGTACCGGCAGGCACTCGTCCGCCGTCTTCCAAATTGGAGTAACCTACGCCGATTTTGTCATTTGATTGAACAAGTTCTACAATGCCGCTTGCTGTTACTGCTGCGGTCAAAGCTTTCGTATAATATAATTGTACATCTGAAAATTGCATTCTGCCTTTTTCAATGTCTTCTTTTGTCTTTGGATCAAGTTCATTTCTTTTACTATACATAAGTTTTTGACCTGCTGTAATTGTCGGAGATACTGTTGCTGCTTTTCTTTTCTTAACAACTGTCGCCAAACGGTTTGTTCTTTTCAACAAATCTTTATCTTTAATGTTTGTAGCAAATCTACGAATTGCGCCAAGTTCTTCATCTTCGTTGATAATTGTTCCGTCCTCGTCATAAACCACGCCCAAGAGTGAATTTATGTCTGTATCTTCGTAACTGTAAGCATTAGCCGAGAATAAGGCCAAAAAAAGTGTAAATAATAATTGTATTGTTTTCATTTGCTTAAAATTTTATATTTGAATTTATTGATTAATTAGATTAACTTACTTAAGTCCGAAACGCCTTTAATTTCTTCAAAGGCTTCTATTTCTTCAAAATTTTCGTCTTCGCCTTCAATTCCGTTTATATCGTTTTTATTCTCAAGTTCTGCCATGATTTCGGCTTCTGCTTCGGCCGCCAATCGTTGTAATTCTTCATCTGTAATAACATTACCCGGTGTTGCGCCAATTCCTTCAATTGAGATTGACGGAGTTAAACCGAATTTTGAAGACATATCAGCCGGAGCTAAGTCTTGAATTGCTTGTAAAGTTCCTACCGCTGTAATTCCGTGTGAAAGTGCTTTTACATTTGCATCCTTTGCGGCAATGTTTAAAGCAATGCCTCCGCCTGCTAATATTGCGCCGCCAAATCTTCTAATTGTTTCATTTTCGATTTTTGATCTTACAGTATTAAATAACATAGAGCTACCTAATGCGCCTCCAACTGCCGATAAACTTTCCATTGCTGAAATTTGAAATGTTTTTTCAATTTCTTTTTTGGTTTTAAATAAACTATTTTTCTTTGCCATGATTGACTATTTTAAAATTAAAATTAATGCTAAACCTGCAGCGGCGGCGACATATAATAAATTATTGCTTTCGCTGTTTAATGTTGTAATCTTATTATTATCGTTTTCTTTTTCTTGAGCTTGAGTTATTAAACTTTGTTCTTCCAAATCAGGCTCAACGTCTTTTGTAAATACTTCTTTTACTTTCGACAAACCGCCCTTTGCCTTTGAGAACATTTTTTTTAAATCAATGCCTTTAAACCAGTCTTTAAGCTTGCCCCAAAAAGTAGCAGCCGATCCTACCGCCGCCGCCGATGCCGCCGCCGTAACAACGCCCAATCCTTTTTTCTCAAAGACTTTAACGCCTCGCCCTTTGCTAACTGCTTTTTTTAACACGTCAATATTTCCGCCTGCCTTTTGCCAAAAATTCTCAAATTTTTTTCTTGCGGCAACAAGTTTTTCGTGCTGCACAATGTCAAGCCCGTTTTTAACTGCTTCGGCTTTTGACATATAACCGACATATAACATTGTCGCCTGTTTGAGAAAGTTCAGTTTTAAAAGGAGTAAATAAGCCCCACGAATCGGAGCAAATGATGTTTTTTTAATAAATTTTGTAACCTTTGAACTTTTAACTTTTTCTTTTACCTTTTTTGCTTTCTCTTTTACTTTTTTTGCGGCTTTTTTAAACCAATCTTTTATTTTGCCAAGTCCTTCGATGTCGCCAAGTCCTAAACCTTCAATTTGGTCAATGTAATTTTCTGCAAGTTCGGCCATTTCTTGACTGTCGAAATATACGGTGTCATTTTCAACGCCGCCGATCGTTGGTATTAGTTCATTTACCATATCCGAGAAAGGATAATTGTTTGCTTGCTCAATACCGTTTAATTTCTGTATTATCATTTTTGCATTTTTTTTGTGAATTTCCCGTGAACCGTCAACATTTACAATCATTGTTTGTGTAATGTTTTCGGGATGTTTGTTAAATTCATTCATAACTCCGTCAATGACTATATTGTCAACGCTTAAATAAATATGCCCGTAATTCGGATTATTATTAAAAGCAACTACGTATAATTGAGGTTTGTAGCCTAAATTTAAAAGAACGGATGCGGCAAATATTGTGTAATCATCGCAATCGCCTATTTTATCATAAATTAATCGTTCCGGAGTTCTTAATTCTTCAATTCCTTTTTTATCGTGGGTGTATGTTGTATTCTGTTTTATAAAATTCCAAATGTTAAACGCTGTTATTTGCAAATTCTCACCTTTTAATTTTTGTGATAAATTGATTATAGAATGTCTGTAATCTTTTATAATTTCAAGAATACTATCAATTGTTAACTCAAGACCGCCAACACCTATATTATAAATTTTATTATCAAATTTTAATCCTTGTAAAGATTTTTGTTGTATATTTGCATTAACCGGTTGTTGAGAGAGTGGCTCAACGCCAAATAAGCTACCGAGTGCTGACTTAGCTTTGCCGGTTCTTTTCTCTATTTCAAAAGCAGTTAATAAAAATCGTTTTTCTTTGCCGTTCCATTTTTCAGAAATAACAAGTTTAAATTTTTCACCTACAATATTAAATCTATCTTTATTTTGTTTGTCGTTTACTTTACTACCTACGTTAAATAATACTGTTATAAAACTTTCAATACTAAAACCTAAGTTTTCAACATCTTTTCCGTGTTTTTCAACAATATGTTTAAGGCCAAACCCTTTATTATTTTTGTCATTTTCTCCCCAAATAATATCAACAAATCCGGTATCTTCCCTATATAATGCTTTTACTGCTTGACCTTCTTTTTTAGAAAGAATATATTTAATTGCATCAATCGGTTTATTTTCAAACTGATTATAAACCGGGCCAAAGTCTGAGATGTTGTTTTTATTACTCATCGCTAACATTTACAATTTTATCAAAATCTACCGTAAAATCCGCAGCCTTAACATAACCTGCAATTCGTACATGTTCAGGTATAGCATCGTTTTTAAAGAGATTTACAATTGAAATTCCTAAGATTTTTATTGCGGACAATAAAGTTACTGAAACAGGAATTTGTATTAAGTTTTCTTGTTCGCCTTTTATCTCTTTATTCCAAGTCGGCAAGTCTTTTGTTATTAATTCGTTTTTATCTATAAATACTCGGAAAAATAACCACTGAATTAATATATTTGTTTTTGAAGGATTTACAACTGAAAATTTTATTGTAAAGTTTAAGTTTGTCCCGGAAAAACCCGACCATTTAACGCCCACCGGATTAAACTCAATTTTATCGGCGGCAATAGCAGTTTTACTTAAATTTAATAATTTAGGTAAAAAATATAAACCGGAACCTATTAATAATATTGAAGTAATCATATTAAATTGATTTAAATATGTCCGTAGAGCTTGTCGTTGAAGTTAAATTATCTGTATTAATTAATTTTTCTTTTTTTTGAGTATTTTTTAAAATTGGAACTTCAACAATTGCAGATATAAATATTTTACCTGTCTTTGAAATTAATTTTCCGTTAAGTCTTTCAACATCAAAATTTAAACGTCCTTTTGTTGTTTTTAACGTAATTAATTCATAGCCTTTCCTAGCCTTAGGTTTACTTTGTTTTTCCATTTTATTAATGTCAAGAAAATAATTGTATTTGAGATAACAAATTTCGACTTTAGAAATGAAAATGGTAAGTGTCAGGGGTGAGCATTACTGGCAATTCTTGTAAAATTCATAAACTCGTAAAACATCACTTTCTAAAATAATACTACTTCTTATAAGCTTTCGGCCTTTTACTAATTTCAATTTTAATAAATACCCAATGTCGGCAGCTGTCCATAATTCAGAAAGAAAAGGATTATTGTAAATTATTTCGGACGGAGATAAATATTTAGATTTTTCTTTCATTTTCTTTTATAATAAAAGCCTGTAAAATATCTTTATATTGAATTTTAAATAAATGATTGTAAGCTTTAAATATATCGGAATGTTCGCCGTCTGCATTGCCGAATTTTTGAAATAAATAATGATGAGTAAATTCATGTATAATTATTTCAATAATTTCAAATTCATTCGCATTCACAAATACATAAAATTTTGCAAAACGTTTAAAAATAAAGTGTTTAATTATTATTTTAGATGAACCATAACTATAAAAAACTTTTGCTTTTTTCAAATTCTCATTATCAGCTAAATAATTATACATTTCTTGAATGTCTTTCGCATCCTTCGCTAAAACCTTTTTTAATTCATTTTTCAATAATTTCGACATTGTTAAATTAATTTACTGTCAAACATTTACATTTCAGCAAGCATAATTAAAGCATTATAGCAAGCATCATTTAACCATTTACTAAAACAAATATATATCCTGATTCTTTTTTTTTATGAAAAGGAACCTTAATTGTGTTCCTATATATATAATTAAGTGCAAAATGGTATCAGTTTTTCAAAAATAATGTTTAAATTTAACGGTATAATTATAATCGAGGAACAATTAATTGTATCACAATAAATTATTGTAAA
>JAFGXO010000189.1 GCA_016936595.1 Bacteroidales bacterium
CTGCCTCTAATTTAAATATTTATATCCAAACTGCAAATTTTTTTTAGTGTAATGTAAAACTTTTTTAACTTCGTAAAGTAGAATTAATGATTTCTTTTTTTTTTCCACTGATTTTTTCTCTTTTTTTGCCACAGATTCACAGATTTTTTTTAATAATCTGTGGCTTTTTATATTTTCAAAATTTTTGACAATTAAAACTTAACTCCGGTAATTTCTTCTGAAATATTCCACAGTTTTTTGGCATCCTCAATATTATGAGATTCTTCTGTTGAACCAACTTTGACCGGAAATCCTTTCATTCTTTTGTGCGGACCATAATAATCTCCACCTTTTACGTCTTCTGCAACTGATGCTCTAATTCCCGGTAAAGCTCCTCTTTCTGCACTTTGAACCATTATTAACATAAATGGAATAAAAAGTTTAACCCAGAATTTTTTCAACAAGTGTTGGGCAAGATTAGTTTTTGAAACTCCCGGATGTGCCGCCACAGAAATACTGTCTATATTATTTGCTTCAAAATATCGTTGTAATTCGTATGTAAACAGTAAATTAGCTAGTTTTGATTGTCCATACGACTTCATTGGGGTGTATTCTTTACCATTTTCAAACATTAGATTATCAAAATACATTTTTCCTCTTTCGTGAGCAATACTACTAATATTTACGACTCTTGACTTTGGAGTAGATTTTATGATGTCAAGCAATAAGCCAGTTAATTTAAAGTGACCGAAGTGATTTGTGCCAATTTGTCCTTCTAAACCGTCTTTTGTTTTAAAATACGGAGTAGTCATTATTCCGGCATTGTTCAAAAGAACGTCAAGTTTTTGGTATTTTTGTTTGAAATTTTCAGCAAATTTTTCTATTGAAGCAAAATCCTGCAAGTCGAGTTGCATAACTTCAATTTTACCTTTAATTGTTAATTTTTCAATTTCAGTTTGGACTTTTAAACCTTTTTCAACCGAACGACTTGCTAAAATAACTTCAGCTCCTTTTTCGGCAAAAGCTTTTACCGATTCGTAACCTAAACCACTATTTCCGCCGGTTACGATTATAATTTTACCCGATAAATCAGGCATATTTTCTAGTGTCCAATATGTTTTTTCCATTTTATTCTGCTTTTAAAGTTATTTGTACTATTTCACTTTTTGTACCGACTCTCATCGGTGGATTTGTTGTTCCAATTCCTTGTGAAATGAATATTTTTGTGTTTTTATAATTGTGTAATCCTCTGTTATATTTAAAAATCAGAGATGTGATTATATTTATAGGAAATAATTGTCCTGAGTGCGTATGTCCTGTCAAATAAAGGTCAATTCCAGCTTCGTTTGCGTAATCTATACCATCTGGACTGTGATGCAAAAGAATAGAAGGTTTTGATTTGTCAATATTAAGGCTTGCCAAAGTGGATTTTATTGTTTCTTTTTTGAATTTTGTGTGAAAATTTTGAGTGTTTTCGTCTGCCGACATGTGTTTTAGACCAATAATCTGAATATCTTTTATATTTACAACTTCATTTTCTAAAATTATTACATTATTTTGCTTGATAAATGCTTTTGCTTTTTCAATTCCTGAATAGTTATCATGATTTCCTTCCACAAAATACGCTGGCGCATTAAAATTAGATAAAGGTTCGGAATTTTCAGCTTTTAATCCTGATTTGCTGTCAAAAAAATCTCCTGTAATAAATATTAAATCAGCATTTAGTTTATTAACTATATTCACAATTTTATTCATAAATTTTGCTCCTCTGAAATGCCCAACATGAATGTCTGATAAATGAACTATTTTGAGATTGTTCTTCAAGCCTTTTATCTTGATTTCCAGATTATTAATACTAGTCGTTTTGGCATGAATTATCCCGAAAATTGAAAGAAAAAAAGTAAGCGAAATTGTAGCTATTCCAGATATGTAAGGCGTTATGTTTACAAATAAATTTATAAAATCAAAAACTAAATTTGAAAACAAAAAATAAAGTAAAACTCCTAAACCTGTTGCAGCTATTGTATATAGAAAATGATTTAATTTTCCACTTAGGTTTCTCAAAAAAACTCCTGATAAACAATAAATTATTAACGAGCTAAATGAAATATAAATTAGCGTTTTGTTTGGTATGTTAAAAAACCAAATAAATTTTTCAGCTAGATACATATCTACGCTAGCTAAAAATATTATAGCTATTAAAATAAAAATAATCTGTTTCATCTGCGAAAGATATAAACTTTTGTTAATTTTTTTATAACATTTTTTATTAAAAGAATATTTTGTTTCAAATCCAAATCCACTTAATATAAAACTAAACTTTCCATTTTTATTGCCCAAATATTAGTGAAATCTTTAAACTTCCTGCATCTTACGAATTGTTTTAAGTTTAAATTTCTTTGGTAGAAATGGAAGCATTCCAAACATCATTTTTTGACCAAAAGAAACTCCTGAAATAACGTCTAATTTGCCTTTTATCATTCCTTTATATGCGTCTTCTGCGACTCCTTTTGCACTAAAAGCGTTTTTAAACATTGCTGTTTTATCCATTCCTGAAACTTTTCCAAATTCTGTTTCTGTTGCTCCGGGCATTAAATTAGTAACTGTAATGTTGGTATCGTGTAATTCTTCTGCAATTGCATTACTGAAAAAAGTCACATAAGCCTTAGTTGCGTAGTAAACTGCTTGTAAGGGACCGGGCATAAAACTTGCTGTTGATGAAACATTAAGAATTTTACCGCTGTTTCTTTTTACAAATTCAGGTAAAAAAAAGCGTGTTAAAGCCGTTAATGCGACGATATTTAAATTAATCATCGTAAAATCATCTTTCCAGTTTCTTTCATAAAATTTGCCTAATCCTCCAAATCCTGCATTGTTTATTAAATAATCAATAGTTACGCCTGCATTTTTTATTTGTTCGTATATTTCTTTTGGAGAATCAGGATTACTGAGGTCTTTTGCAATTATCATTACTTTTACTGAAAATTTTTCTTCTAATTCTTGTTTTAGTGACTCTAATTTGTCCAGTCTTCTAGCTACAATTACTAAATCGCCTCCTTTTTGGGCATGAATTATTGCTAGTTCTTTTCCTATTCCTGTTGATGCTCCTGTTATAAGTGCTGTTTTATTCATTTGTTTATTGTTTTTAGTGATTACTTACTTACTATTATTAGTAAAAAAATTTAAGTTAAATATTTTGTATGAAGAAATTCAACTATTCCCTCTAAATTGAAATTTTCTTGTAAAAAATACCTTGTTGCTATTCCGTCAAAAGTTATTAGCAGTAATTTTGCTTCTAATTCGGGTGATTTGTAACCAAGTTTAAGAAAAGCTTGATTAAGAGCGTGTTCTACCGGCTCCATTTTTTGTTCATTATACCTTTCAACTTCCCATTTTATTTTGTATTGAAGCTTCCAAAAATCTGCATCTTCTTTGTTTTCAATCATTTTCAGACCTAGTTCAAGTACTTTTTTAATTACTTCTTTTGGTTCTGTTTCAAAAACTATTTCGGCAAAAAGACTTTTAATTTTTTCTTCGCCTAACTGTAAAACAGCTTCCAACAAACCTTCTTTGTTCCCAAAATGACGAAAAATTAAACCTTCTGAAACGCCGGCTTGTTTTGCTATTTTTCCGGTTGAAGTTGAAGAATATCCATTTTTTGCAAAAAGTTCTAAGGCTACTTGTAGTATTTTTAATTGTTTATCTGTCATTAAAATTGAATTATAAAAGTGAGTAATTACTTGCAAATAAAGTGCAAGATTTTTCAATATGCAAATTAATTTTGAAATTTTTAACAAAGGACTAAAAGACAAATGTCAGGAGAATGTTTTTAAATCTTTAATAAGCAATATTTTACAACTTTCAAACCTCTAAAAAGTTTTTTCGCTGAGTCCAAACAAATTTAAAAATTTTAATACTTTTGCGGTTGTATATAAAGATTATTAGATGAAACGTAAAAAAGATATTGAAAGATTAAAAGATTCTTTTGGCAAAATAAAAGATGAAAGTTTTAATTTTGACTTGATTGAAAAATATTTTAGGAATAAAGATTTCATTCTATGCCCCAAGAAACAATCATAAATAAAACGGTAGAATTTGTAAAAGAAAGATTGTCCGGCGCCGAAGGAGGACACGATTGGTGGCATATTGAACGAGTGTGGAAATTATCTAAACTTATTGCTCAAACCGAAAAAGTTGATTTATTTGTTATTGAACTTGGTGCTTTGCTTCACGATATTGCCGATTCAAAATTTCACAACGGTGACGAAAAAATTGGTTCAAATATAGCAAGAGAGTTTTTGAACTCATTAAATATTGACGTAAAAATAATAGAACATGTTGTAAATATTGTGGAAAACATATCTTTTAAAGGTGGTAAAGAAGAACAAAAATTCAAATCACCGGAACTTGATGTAGTTCAGGATGCCGACAGATTAGACGCAATTGGGGCAATTGGTATTGCAAGAACATTTAATTACGGCGGGTTCAAAAATCGGGAAATTTATAATCCTGAAATTAAACCAAATCTGAAGATGTCAAAAGAAGATTACAAAAACAGCATTGCGCCAACAATTAATCATTTCTACGAAAAACTTTTGTTGCTAAAAGATAGAATGAATACAAAAACCGGAAAAATTCTGGCAGAACACCGCCACAAGTTCATGGAAAATTTTCTTGATGAATTCTACAAAGAATGGAACTGTGAATTGTAGAAAAAATCTACCATTTATCTTTTTGTAAATGGTCAATAGTTATGTTTAATCCGTATAGATTTTTCAGAATTTCAGCTGATTTTTCGGCGCAGTAAACTGAGCGATGTCTGCCTCCTGTGCAACCAAAATTAACCTGTAAATTAGTAAATCCCTGTTCAGAGTAACTTTTAGCAGCATTTTTTATCATTTTTACAACATCAGAAATGAAAGTTTCTACTTCAGGGCATCCTTCAAGATATTCTTTTACTGGTTTATCAAGTCCAGACAATGGTTTGTAAAAATCAATTCTACCCGGATTTGGTAAAAACCTGCAATCAAAAACAAATCCTCCTCCGTTTCCCTTCTTTTCTTCTGGATAACCATCTTTTAAAAATGAAAAACTATTGATTGATATTCGTAAATTATCTGAAAATCCATCGAAATCATTTGCTAATTCTGAATTTACCAGTTCTTTTAATGTTTGTTTTAACATAGGAAAATCATCTGAAATATAATTGTTGTCAAGAAAATAACTAATATTTTTAAATGCTTTTGGAATACTTGCTATAAATTGCTGTTTTCGTTCTACAAGTCCTCTAAAACCATAAGCTCCAAATGCTTGTAATACTCTCACAAGTGCGTAATTGTTATAGTATTTTTCAAATGTTTCTTCATCTACTTTGATACGCTGATTTATTATCTCAAAATAATACTTTTTAAGTTCAACTTTGATTTTTTCGGTTAAATTTGCTTTGCTATCAAACAATAAAGAGGCTAAGTCGTAATAAACCGCACCTTTTCTTCCACCCTGATAATCAATAAAATATGGCTCGTTTTCGACCAACATAATATTTTTCGACTGAAAATCGCGGTATAAAAAATAATCTAGATTTGTTGAAATTAAAAAGTCGGAAAAATTGTTGAAATCGTCTTCTAATTTTTGCTCATTGAATGTAACTTTTGCAATTTTTAAAACAAAGTATTTGAAGTAATTTAAGTCCCACATAATAGACTGTTTGTCGAAAACAGCTCTTGGATAACATTTAGAAGTGTCCAGATTTTGAACTCCGTCAAACTGAAATCTCACAAGTTGATTTAATATTTTTTTATAAATATCTACAATTTCTGAGTTAGTAGGATTTTGTTTCAAAAAGTCGTAAACTGTTAAATCACCAAAATCTTCGATAAAATAAATATTCTCTTCGTCGAAGCGAGCAATAATATTAGGAACATTTAAGTTTTTAGATTTAAAATGCTCAGAGAAACTCAAAAAAGCCTCATTTTCAGTCTTATCAGGATTGTAAACACCTAATAATTTTTCGTTTTCGGAACTTATTCTATAATATTGACGATAAGATCCTGATTGTTTTAATTGAACTATTTTAATATTTTTGTTATTTGAAAATTCAAAGTATAATTTTTCGATTTTCGTAATAATATCAGCCATGAAAAAAATATTTTTAATATTAATTTTAATAACAGCAAATTTAGTTTTTTACGCTCAATTACCAAAAAAGTGGAAGGACGTAACTCCTAAAGATTTTGAATATAATATCTTGGAAAGAGGACCCGAACATGCTGTTATTTTACAAGAAAAAATGTCATATTCATTTGATGTTTGGCGCGAAGAATTGAGACTTTTTAACGAAGTTACAAGACGAATACTAATTCTTGATTCAGCAGGAATTGAATATCAGGAATTAAAAATTCCATATATTGGGTATGGTTTTTTCGAGGAATTTATTCAATTTCAAGCTTATACATATAATTTTGAAAATGGAAAAATAAAAAAGACCAAACTTAAACCGAAAGATATTGTTGTAGAACAAACTGATAAATTCAACTATGTCCGAAGAGTGAAATTTCCGAATGTGAAACCGGGTTCTATTATTGAATACCGCTATACAATTGCCTCGCTGGAAATTGTAGAGCCAAGGAAATGGTATTTTCAGCATGAAATTCCAGTGAAATATTCAGAAATGACCTCAAATTTACCTGATTTTATTTCTTACCGTTTTAAAACAACCGGAAATAATGAAGATATGGCTATCGAAAATGAAGATGGTATTATGAACCTTAGTTATATTTATCATTACATAGACCCTATTCCTTCCGGAAGATACTACAGAAACAGGAGTTTTACAACAAATATAAACTTCCATTTTCAATCAAAAGTATATAGCTTTATCATGAAAAATGTTCCTGCTTCTAAAAAAGAAGAATTTATTGATTGCCCCTGTAATTATTTGAGTGGAGTAACTATTAATTTGCAGCGAATAGATCAAAAAAACGGATTAACAAGTAATTTGGAACTAATGGCATGGCATGATTTAACCAAACGTCTTTACCAAACTACCGATGAAAATTACAGTATTTTATCAGAATCCGAATCTGATTTTAAAAATGCTCCCTTGGGTTTCATTGTTTTTAATGCCAATGATTGGGCTGATGTTGACAAAAAATTAAATAAACACCCCAATTTTGGGTTACAACTAATTAAGGCAATTCCGTACAAACCTGTATTTGATGAAATTTTGGAAAACAATGAAGACGACAAGTCAAAAATGATAAAAATATACGACTATGTACGTAATGAATCTGAATGGAATGGGAAATATAGCATCATGACAACTAGCGATTTAACAAGTATTTTTGAGACAAAAAAAGGAAATAGTGCAGATATTAATTTGTTGTTAATTTCTTTGTTAAAAAAAGCAGATTTAGATGTTTTTCCTGTTATTCTAAAAACAGTTGATAAAGGAAATTTTGACGAAGAATACGCATCAGTTGCACAGGTCAATAATGTTATTGCTTTGGTCAAAATTGGAAATAAATCATATTTTTTAGATGCTTCACAAAAAGACAATCCATGGTATGCTTTAAATAAAAATAATCTTAACGGACAGGGCAGAGTAATAAAAAAATCAGAATCGTATTTTATTGAAATAGAGAATAATACAAAAACATCTGCTAAAAATATTATTGATATTGAAATTGACAATTCAGGAAATATTAATTACAAAATAAACAGTAATTTGACCGGATATTTTGCTGATGAAAGCATCAAAGATGATAATTATTTTTCTTCTAATTTTTTAAGTAATAATTTCAAAAATTCAATAAATTTTGTAAAAACAATTAACGAGAATAAAGTAGAATTTTCCGGGGATTTTATTGAAAAATTAAACGGCAATAGTTTCAAACCTTTTGCTATTTTAAATTTAAACACCTCATTTCTATCTCCATACAGAGAAACGCCTGTTTATTTTGGGTACACTTTCGATAAAATTTATGAAGTAGATATAAAAATACCCGAAAATAAAAGTGTAGTATCAATTCCTGAAAATTTAACATCAAAAATGAACGGTGCAAGCGCTGTTTTTACTTGCGTTGTAGATAGTTCGTACATTCATTGCAAATTACTTATTTCAATAGAAAAACCAAAATTTGAAGTTTCTGAATATATGGAGTTAAGAGATATGTTTTTTGACATTGAGGGTTTAACAACCAAAGAAATTATTTTAGAATAGTTTTAGGAAAATTAAGAAACAAGAAATCGAAGTATTTCGTTATTAATAAAAAACAACACTAAATTTTCAACAATGAAAAAAATCTTTACTTTATTAAGCCTATTTATTGTATTATTTGCGTTAAATTCAAATGCTCAAAAAGTATATTCGACTGAATATTCATCTCAAGCCGAAATAAACGTTTACGTAGTAGATTATGAATCTCAATGTGACCTTAAAGTTTACAAAGTTGATTATTCGTCACAAGCTTCCGGTAATGACGGCTTATGGTTTTTTGTTGATTATTCTTCGCAGGCAGATAAAAAAATATACTTTGCTGATTATTCTTCACAAGCAGATTTGTTAATCTATTTTGTAGATTACTCATCACAAGCAGGTTGGAGAAATAATTCAAAGAAACATTTGATGTACTAAACAATTAACAATTAACAAAATGTCTATACCTAAATAGAGTTGAATGTTTTTAGTTCTTTTCCGGAAGAAATAGAGCTTAATTATTATTTGTTAAGTAATTGATAAATAGTTACTTTGTTATCAAAAAAGGTGGGAACAAGAACCATCTTTTTTTGTTCAACATACTCAAAATCGGCTACGTAATTCCGTCTTTTTCAGTTGATAGCAGCAGGATTTTTTCTCCTTTGAGTGAAACAATGTTGATGTTTCCTGACCAGTCGGAAATAATAAATTCACTGGTAGAAATACGTTTTAATCCGTCTATACTTCCTGTGTTTTCAGCGATTATTTTAGTTTTCTTTGTTTTTATATCATATTGCAAAATATAGTTTTTATTGCCAATGTACAACATGTCATTTTCAAAAAATAAACCATTTGGACTTTCAAGTTCTTCCTGTAAAAATATTTTTGGTTCTTGACCAATTTGAAAATCATAAATTTTATTGTCGGCCATGTCTGAAATGTAGAAATTACCTTCTGCGTTGACTGTTACATCATTAAGAAAAATTGCACTGTCAATAATGTGAGATTCAATTATTCTTTCGTTTTTTATGTCAATTACAACAATTTTGTTGATGTCGGTAACAACTAATTTATCGTTGAAAATAGCCATTCCTTTTGGCGCACTCAGACCTTGAACCCATTTGTGTTTAATAATATTTCCGGCAGAGTCAATTTTTGCAATATAGCCATTTTCGTCCATTTCGCTTGGTTTTCCGTTGATACAGGAAACAAAAAAAACATCTTCAGCCGGGAAATAGCATACACTTTCGGGTACATTTAGCACATTTGGAGTTGAAGTTACAAAAATCAGAGTGTCGTTTGTTTGTTTATCTTTATTTTCAACTGTTTTTGTCGTTTTGCAGGCTGCAAATAACACTATTATTAATGCAATGTAGATTGTTTTCATGGGTTCTGAGTTTTTACAAAAATAACAAATCCCGTAATTGAACGGGATTTATTTTTGATAAAATTATTTTATTCATAAATTTAATAAACTACAGTTAATAAATATTAACCTCTTGATCTTTTGCAGTTTTTAAAAAATTTAATTGTTCGATAGAAATTCCGGTTAATTTTAATATTATATCATCAGAAATTCCTTCTATTATCATAGAAAGAGCGATTTTTTTCTTCTCTTTCTCAATTCCTTCTTCAATTCCTTCTTCTAATCCTTTTCTACGTCCTTTTGTTTCAAGATATTCAGCAATAGAAACAAATTTTTTGCCTGTGTTTGGAAATTTAGTTTTCATAATTTCAGTTATTTTTTGAAATAATTCAAAATCAATATTATAATATACGTAAGTTGCTACTGTTTCTGTAAAATTATCTCTATTTTCTTCGTTGTAAATTGAACTTAAATCTGTTAAAATGTCAAAATATTATTTTCAAGGTTACGAAAAATATTTTTAAATAGCAAAATGCTTGCTTTCAGTTCAAAACTTTCGTAAATTGTTCGTATTTGTTCGTTTAAAAATACGTTAGTATCTACTAGTTCGTAATCAAATTTAGGTATGTATTATATTTTCATCTAGTCCGTAAAATTCTTTTTCAAATATTTGTTTTTTCCATTTTTCTTGACCATGATAAAAAATTATAGGAATAATTCCTGTTAAATTTTCTTTTTGTTTGGATTGTTTTTGCCAGACCGCACTATAATTCCCCCCAAAAACTGGACAACAAATTTAAATAAAATAAAAAACATTAAATTTGTACCTATGAGTA
>JAFGXO010000190.1 GCA_016936595.1 Bacteroidales bacterium
AAAAACATTAACAACACTTATGAAAACAAATGAGCTATGAATAATGATACCGATAAAATGATTGGAAAACAAATTTTAAATTATAATGTTACAAAAATTATAGGAACAGGCGGAATGGCTTCTGTTTACTTAGCTGAGCATATTAAATTTAAAAATAAAAAAGTAGCAATAAAAGTTCTTAACCCAATTCTTGCATCAAATGCCGACATAAAAACCCGTTTTGAAAATGAAGCAAGCATTATGGCTGGTTTGGAACACAAACATATTACTCAAGTTATTGATTTTGAAGATAAAAAAAATTCTCTTGCAATAATAATGGAGTATTTAGAGGGACAAGATTTAACCGATTACATCAAATCTAAAGGTAAACTTGCACTTAATGAAGCATTAAATATTTTTTATCAAACCTTAGATGCTTTTGCTTTTGCCCACCAAAAAGGAATTGTGCATAGAGACGTTAAACCCGGGAATATCTTTATCCAAAAAAACGGAAATGTTAAAATACTAGATTTTGGAATAGCTAAAATACTTTCGGGAGATGCAAATTTAACAAGCACCGGAACGCAAATGGGTACACCTATGTATATGAGCCCCGAACAAATTAGAGATTCTAAAGAAATTGATTGGCGAACAGATATTTATTCACTTGGTGTTGTTCTTTTTTATATGCTAAACGGCAAAGCTCCATACAGCGATACAGAAACTTCTAGCTTTGATATCCAGTCAAAAATTGTGTTTGAAGATTTCCCTACACTCGAAAATTTGCCCGAAATTAATGCTATTATTGCAAAAGCAACAGCAAAAAAACCGGAGGAAAGATATCAAACATGCGAAGAAATGATGTTTGAACTTCAAAATATTGAAAAAACTCTAAACATTTCTTCAGATCAAATAATAAAAACTGAACAAGCAAACAACGGAATTATTCCTCCAATTATAAATAGTTCCCCAAACAAAAACGAAGACGTTATTATCCCTCAACAAGAAAAAAATAAACTAGATAAAAAGAAGATTTTAATGTTTAGTGGAATAGGTGCAGTTGCCTTAATTTTGTTAATTTTAATTTTTTCCGGTGCTTTTTCAAAAAAAGGAGCACTAAAATTTCATACTTTTGCAATTTTAAATTCCGATACTATTCTTAATCAATTTTTTGACGATGAGCAAGTAGCAATAGATTTTTTCAACACAAATTTAGATGAATACAAAAACTCAGAAATACCCGGAAACTATCAATTTTATGTTTTAAGACATAACGATAATTTCACAATAAAAACCTTCGATTTTACAATAGAAGAACAAACATCAACAAACTATATTGTAGAAATACAAATTGCTGATAACGATAATTTTACTATGCATTTTAATACCTTAGATGAAGCCAGAAACACAATTGATTCTTTAATTGAAAATGAAGAAAAATATTATATTTCATTTTTTGAATTTGATAAAATATCCGAATCAAAAGGCGATTCTTTGTGGAGTTTAATACATGGTCAAGATGATGTTGACGATCAAGTAGTTGCAATTGATTACACCCATCACTACCAACAACCCCAAAACAATGATGATAAAAACAAAACTAATAATGATAACGGTAGTAACGACAATAATCAAAGCAAATACGATGAAGAACAAATATTAAACAATGGATTTAAAGCAGTAAAAAAGAATGGTTTATGGGCAATACTTGATAAAAGCGACATTCAATTAACAGATTTTAAATATTTAAGCATTAAATCTTTTGGCGACGGTTTACTTCCGGTAAGAAAATCCGATGGGTGGTATTATGTAAATGAACAAGGTTACGAAATTAATACCGTTCCATTTTATTCAGCTGATGTTTTTCAAAATCAAATGGCTAAAGTAGGGCAAAGCATTAACAGAGAAACACTCTACGGCTTTATAGATAATACCGGAAATCTTGCTATAAAATGCAAATACTCCGCAGCTACTTCTTTTAAACGAATTAATGGGCAGCTACTATCGGAAGTTACCGAAGGAACCGAAACTTTTTACATTAACAAATCCGGAAGAAAAATAAAATTATGATAGGAACAGAAATTTCAAATTACAAAATAACCCGACTAATAGGAGAAGGGGGAATGGCAAGTGTGTACGAAGGGGTTCACAACACACTTACTAACAGGAAAGTAGCAATTAAAATCCTTCATCAAGAACTTGCCTCTGATGCAAACGTTCGAGATAGATTTGTTAAAGAAGCTAATATACTGAGCACAATTAATCACCCGGGAATAGTAAATATTTTCGATTTTGTAGAGGTTGGCTCGTCATTAGCAATTATTATGGAAAAACTCGAAGGTTTAACTCTTGATGAATACATTTTAAAAAATGGAGCATTATCCAAAGAAATTGCTATTGATATTTTTTCTAAAATACTCGATGCTTTTGATTTTGCTCACAAAAACGGAATTGTTCACAGAGATGTTAAACCTTCTAATATCTATGTTGAAAAGTCCATGAATGTGAAAATTCTTGATTTTGGTATTGCTAAAATTTTATCCGGAAACTTGTCCCATACAGCTACCGGTTCTCAGCTTGGAACACCCCTTTACATGAGTCCAGAGCAAGTTCAAGACTCTAAAAATATAGATCATAGAACCGATATATATTCTCTTGGAGTTGTTTTTTATTTTATGCTAACAGGCAAAAAAATTTATGACTCAAATACTGATAGCCGATTTCAAATTATGACTAAAATTGTTAACGAGCCAATACCAATTTTACATAATTACCCTGCTCTTAACACAATTATACAAACTGCTACAGCAAAAAATCCAAACGACAGATTTCAAACTTGTGAGGCTTTTTGGAAAACTCTTAATTCAAATGATATTCCTAATAAAAATATCTCTCCGCCGCCGCCGGTTGATTTTGAAAAAACAGAACCCGGACATATAAAAAATTCTGAGATAGATGCCAATAAAACATTTATAATTCCTGCAGAAAAAGACAAATCGACAAAAAAGAAAAAAAATAGTCTTAAAATTATTTTACCCGCTGCCGGTTTTGTAGTTGTTGCAGTTATTGCTGTTTTTTTATTTGTTAGCAGCGCAAATAAGAAAAAACAAGAACGATATGATACTAATATTGCAAAAGCCGATAGTTTGTATAACTTAACGTCCTACGATTCAGCAATTGTTTATTACAACAAAGCACTTGAAGACTTTCCGGAAGATAGCTTATCCAACAAAAAAATTGAGATGACGCAAAAATTACAACACGCATTAAGATATTTTTATGATGCCGATTATGATAATGCTTTCACTCAATTCACTGAATTAATAGACTTTAATTGTCCCGAAGCATACTATTATCTTGGCGAAATGTATTTTAACGGAAATGGTGTTGATAAAAGCGATAGCATTGGTGATATTTACACTCAAAAAGCTTTAGACAATAATTTTACAATGGCCTATTGGCGAAAAGCTTATACAATTATGACAGCATTAGGTTATGATGACTATAACAATTTATTAAGCTCCATAACACCAGATACTACAGCATCTACACAAGCGGACTCTTCTTCCATTATTACAGACTCAACTCAATTAGTTATTAACTATTTTAAAACAGCTCTTCCTTCAATTCGTAAACTCGCATTACAAGGAGACCCCGAAGCTCAAGGAAATTTAGGCTGGTTTTTTAGCAAAGCAATAATAGTTGAACAAAATGACGACTCCACAGAACATTGGTATCTGCAAGCCGCAAGTCAAGGCGCTTGTTTTGCTCAATCAAATTTAGGATACTTTTATTATGATCAGGAAGATTATGAACAAGCCTTTGAATGGTTTACAAAAGCTGCCGACAAAAAAGACAATAACGCAATTTATGGATTAGCAACTATGTACTATGCAGGAAAAGGAGTTGACTTAGATTACACTAAAGCACTGGAATACTTCACAATAGCAGCCGACAACAACATGCCCGGAGCAATTTATCAATTAGGATACATGTATTATAACGGCAAAGGAACTTCAACCGATTACTCTTTAGCACACGACTACTTTACACAAGCCGCAGACCTCGATTATCATATAAGTAATTGGTATTTAGGAAATATATATCGCTACGGAAAAGGTGTTTCTACTAACTACACAACTGCAATTAGTTATTACAAAAAATACGGCGATGCCGGAAATGCCTCTGGCTACGTTGCCTGTGCTGAAATTTACGAGGATATTTATGATAACGAAATTCAGGGTTTTCAGTACTACAAAAAAGCTGCTCTTTTAGGTGATGCAGATGCTCAAAATTCTGTTGGCTACAGAATGTATTTTGGAAAAGGAACAACAGAAGACCGTTGTGGCTCGCTATATTGGTTTAAAAAATCAATGTATCAGGGAAATTCAACTGCATCTGACAATTATTATTATGTTCTGAAAAATAATAAATGCAGATAATCTTTTTTAACAATCCCAAATTAAATTTGGGATTGCTTTTATATATTTAAAGTAAATAAGTACATAAAATCTAACAAAAACAGTCTAAAATCAAAATTTAATCAAAATTGAGAACATTTCTTAAAAAAAAAACGTATTTTTGAAAAAACTCTAAAAATTAAATTATGAAAATTAAATTATCAAAAATTAGTCTTTTGTTGGCTTTTGTAGTGATAATAAGCGGAACATTTTCTTTGTCATCGTGTAAAAAGAAAGTTGCACCAATTATACCCCCCGAAAGCACATTTGTTTTATCCGGAATTGATGGCGATACTACTCAAAAATCGTCTCCTAATATTTTATTCGAAAATTTTACTCATGCAGCTTTAAAAGTTGGATTTTGGACAGCAATAACCTCAGTTACTATGGCTGTTCCTGTAAAAGCATATCAAATTGCTCTTGATCAAGAGCCAAAACATGTTCAAGGCGAAAAATGGGTATGGGAATTTCAATTTGGAATTGGACTAAGTATTTACACAGTACAACTATACGGCGAAACAGTTGAAGACCAAGTAAATTGGGAACTTCATGTTACTTTACCCGGTGTTTTTGAAGATTTTGTGTGGTACACCGGTACTCATAATGTTGAAGGAACCTCCGGACAATGGATCCTTTACAAAAGCCCCACCGAAAACACTCAATTCCTACAAATTGACTGGACACATAACAACGATGACAATACAGGAACTCTTAAGTACACGAATATTGAACCGGAAGGTAATGAAAATGGAGGATACGTTTATTATGGTAACGATATGGACGGCGAATACAATGCATTTTTTGACATCTACAACAAAGGGCTTGATAACTTAACCGAAATTGAATTAAATACTGATCATGGAAACGGTAGAATTAAATCACCTAATTATTATTTTGATGATTTATGGCATTGTTGGAATGAAAATCTTCTTGACGACTACTGCGACCAACCTACTAAATAATTTTTAAAAAACAACCTCTAATTTTAGAGGTTGTTTTTTTATTAATAATACCTACCCTATTGTTTTACTACTTGCTCAACTTTGTTTTTATACGTTTTTTTTGCATACAAAAGATAAACAACTATTAAAATATTAAATACATAATTCACATATAAAGGGTAATGAGTAGTTTGTACCTTTATATCATCAATAATCAAATAAATAAAAGTAAAAATTTCGCCCAAAATCCACAACCATAAAAATAGCCACGATAAATCATCTGCCTTTTTAGTCTTGAATGTTTTAAATGCTTGAGGCAAAGCACATACTGCAAACAAAAAAGCCCCTAACCAACCTATTGCTTCGTTCATGTTTTTTTATTCTGAACGGCAAAATTATTATTTATTACTAATTAAAAATATTTTTTAAAAAATTGTTTTTAACAATAGCATTATAGTTCTAAAAATGAAGATATTAAAGATAAGAAAATAAAAAAACATAAATTTGCAGTAAAGAAAAAACAAAAAAGACTTTTGACGAGAGGAATGAAAATTTCATTCTTCTCAAAAAAAAAATAATTAAATATAACATTGTTTTTGATGTAAGCCAACCAAATTTACACACTTTTTTGTACACTACCTAATATTTAATTTTGCATATTAAGACATTTCAAGTTGACTAATTATATCTCTGTAAATAAAAGGTTTAGTATTTATTGAATACTCTAATAATCTTTTAAATTTTAATCCTATATTGAAATGCTTTCTGTTAAACCTG
>JAFGXO010000032.1 GCA_016936595.1 Bacteroidales bacterium
AATTACTATTTTAAAAATCAATTAAAAAAAATTAACAATAAAAATTAAAAATTTAAGTTTACTTTTGACGGCAATTTTAACGCTAAGTATTATTTTTGTAGGCTGTGAAAAACAGGAGTTAACGAAAACAACAGATGTTGAAGATTTGGATTTATCTACTTATGAGCATGAGGTATTTTTCTTTATTGATAACATTCAAGCTACAGATTTCGATGGATACCCAGATGGCTTAATGATTGTTGTGAGAGATATTTTAGATAAAGAAAATGAAACAATAATTACAGAAAACTATGGATTTACGAGTGAAGAAGGTTATGTGAATTTTGGTATCGAAAATAATTATCCATTGAAAGAAGAATTAGATTATGTAAAACAAATGAGAACTTACATAGTTGAAAATGGAGTAGAAGAGTATTATGAAAATAATGGAGAATTACCTGAGGGATACATTGAATTCGAAGAAAATCTTCATGAAGCTATTTTTACTGAAAATAAAAATATACCAAGTTTACTATTAGGGTTGCTTTTAGCTGAAAAAAAATGGGGATTTGGAGGACATTGGATTGCATTTGTTAAAACTTGGCCAGTAATGTTACCTGGTTGGGATAATGATGTGAGTTCATATAAACCTATTGGTTTAGCAGGAGTGGTTTCATTTTACGGTAGAACATTTTATAGAGATCGTTTGTTCACAAAAGTCCAATGGGCAGAAAAATGGTACAATATGAGTTGGTATAACTGTGATAATGCCTTAAGTTCATGGTTTAGGATTTAATGTTCTTTGTTATATGAATATTAACATAATCTAAAATATATTAAAATAATCATGAAACTAATTTTTGTTTTTTTATTACTTATTTCATTTTCGTTAACAGCTTTTGGTCAATTTATTGTTAAGAAAATCGATGAACCAAAGTTTATTGTTGGAGTTCATAGTGCTGGAGTTATTGCGTTTGGAAAGGATACGTTAGAAAATAATTTTCATGAAATATTATTGGAAACGGAGCCCTATTTCTGTTATTTCCCTGTTAAAAATCTTGGATTTGGATTGATGTTTAATTATATGTACACCAACAGTACTTTCAATAATTATAAAAATTTTTATAGCTTTGGATTGCTTACACGTTATTATGTGCCTTTTCAGATAAATAAACCGGTTTTAGGAAAACAAAAAATCTATTTTGAATATAACATTAACTTTACAAATTATTTATTTGAAAACAGATATAGTTACCCTGTTGTCTATGATAAGTTACAACAAATAAGGAATAATTTTGTAGTTGGATTAAATATTAATTTAGTTAAAGAGTTTTATTTAGATTTTGGTTTTCAGTATTTGAAATTTGTAAAAGGAATAGGCTTTGTTGAACCAAGGCTAGCACTTGAATATCATTTTAATAAAATTGAATAATCATGAGAAAAATTGTGAAATTTATTTCTGTATTTTTTATTGTTGCATTTCTTTTTAGTTGTAATAAAAAACCGGATTTTCCGGTTTGTATTTATCCCACAAATGGAGAGAAAAAAATAACTGATAGTGTTTTCGTTTTATCTTGGGACTGTGAAGATCCTAATGGAGATAAATTAGTTTTTGATGTTTTTCTTTCAGAGGAGGAGGAAGGCACACTTGAAAGTTACAACCAAATTGCTGAATTTTATGAGAGTAAAACAATAGAAGTAAAAGACCTTAAAGATAATACAACTTATTTTTGGCAAGTTGTAGCTATTGATCCTGCAGGAAAGTTCCGTATGAATTCTTGGCAATTTACAACAGGAGAAATTCAACATTAAAAATCATATAATAAAAAACTCGTTCATAGTTTTGACCGAGTTTTTCATGCTTGTAATAATAATATATTAGTAATCATTTTAAGCACCAAGATACTAAAGAAAAAACTAAAATTCTTAATGCCTAAAAATTAAAACAAAATCATGTAAGTCATCTTATGCTAAAACCCTTGCTGGTAGTAGGTTCTTAGCGAGTTTGTGTTTGCAAAAAACAATTAACTTTTTGATGAATGAATTAATCTTTAACATTAAAAATAAAATATTGTTTTTTTAGATACGTTAATTTTAAAGACTTTTGGTTTGTTTTTGATAAAAATATATTAGAATAGGTGTTTTTTGTCTTTGTGGGCGTAAATGTTTACTAAAAAAAACTTTAACCCGCTGTTAATTAAATTACTATTTTAAAAATCAATTAAAAAAAATTAACAATTAAAATTTAAAATTTAAGTTTACTTTCGACGGCAATTTTAACGCTAAGTATTATTTTTGTCGGCTGTGAAAAAGAATTAAGTGTAAGTGAAAATTCAAACATAACTAATTTTGATAATTTGATTGACCTTTTAATTGAGAAAAACATAACGACGGATTAGTTGAGTTTGAAAAATATTACTTTAAAAAGGACTAAATAAACAATTACTAATGAAGAAAAAATTGAAATTGTTTTACAATATTATTAGAATATAATGAAGCTGATATTTCTGATATATCAGAAGAGTTTGTTAATAGTTTAGAATTTTTAGATTCTATTAACAGTTTGCCTTTTCATGAAAATATTCAAATAGATAAAATTATTATTTCTCAATCTGAGAATTATAGTGAATATTTTATTCAAAAAACATTTGATATTTATTACTTTTCTGAAAAAAATCAAGAAAACACAAAATTATTCAATGAATATATTGATATTTGTATAGATGAAGCACTCATTGATGAAAATTTTAATGAAGAAGAAAAAGCTTTATTTATAAATACACTTTATGTTTATGATAGCACACTTTATTTTTGTTATAATTTTTATAATAATTTAAAAACAGGAGAAGATGATTATTGGAAAGTGCCTGTAAGAGATTGGGTAGGTGGTATTATTGATTGTATTTCTGGTCAAGCAGGTGTAATCTCTGGTTATCTTGGAGGTTCTGCTCTATCAGCTATTAGTTTATTAAAATACAAAAATTTAAAAAGATACCAAATATTTTTAAAAAGTACAAAAATTTGCAAAGTATTACAGTATTGCAATGGGTGTAGGAGTTATGATTTCTTTTTCTTTAAAATATCTTAAAAAAAAGGAAGTCTTAGCAATTTTAATTGCTGCTTTTATTTTTGCAATTCCTATTTCTATTTCTATTTCAGAAATTGTAATAGATAATCAAAACAATAAAGAGAAGTAATATTAAAAACTCGTTCATAGTCTTGAACGAGTTTTTCATGTTTGAGAAAACAACATTATTACTGCTACAAAGACACGAAGGTGCAAAAAACATAGAGCTTTAGTGTCTTTGTGGTAAAAATTTACTCTTGTTAAAACAAAATTCTGTATGTCATCATTGGCATAAAACCTTGTTGATAGTATGTTCTAACAGAATTGGTGTTTGTATCCCAATCTTGCTGAAAAATATTTTGGTGATTTGTTAAATTTTGCAAATCTAATCCCCATTCTTGACTCATGTTAGCTTTTTTAGCATTTGTTTTAAACGTTATGCGAGCATTGATTCTAAAATATGGGTCATATTGTTCAGCATAAGAGTTCTCGAAAAAATATTGAGTTCTTCCGGTTGTTTCTGACAATTCTTCATCTATTGGAATATATCTTTTACCACCGGCATACATTCCTTTAATATCAAAAGCAAGAATAGAATAATCGCCTAATTTAAACTCATAACCTCCTAAACCATTAAAAACATAGTTTCCGTTATATTTTGTGTTGCGTTCTATTCCGTCAAAAGCTGTATATTTTGATTCAAATATCGAAGTTGTTATTAGAAAATAAAAACCTTCTGATAAGAATTTTTCAATGGTTAATTCAACGCCATAATTTCTACCTGTTCCATCATTAATCATTCCACTGTATGCCGGAATGTAAAAATCGTCGCCAATATTAAGCACCGAAAATTGTTGGTTTTCTTCCGAAATTGGAATATTATACAAATATTGATAATAAAGTTCAGTTTTTATTCTAAATCCGGTGTTTAACAAAAAATTGTGCCCGATTACTGCATGAATAGATTTATTAAAACCTAAGTCTTTATTTGTTTGAACTAGATTATTTGTAGAATCTTCAAAACTAACGTAATATAACAAAGGAATTTGCAATTGACTGTGCATTCCTGCTCCAAAATCTATTGATTGTTTATTGGTAAATTGCCATTTAAAACCAAATCTTGGTTCAGCGTTGTAACTGTTGTTAATATCTAAATAATGTGCAAAAACGCCCAAGTTTAAAATAACTTTATCCGAAAACCTGTGTTGATATTCAACAAATGTTTGACTATGTATATAGCTTTCAGACATATCATACTGACGAATGTATTTATTTTCCTCAAAAATAAATACAGAGTCTAAATAATTTATCTGATTATATTTTAAATTTAAACCAATCTTAAAAGAATTTTTTGCATTTATTTTAGAATAAAATTCTGGAGCAAAAACAGTTGTAAATGTTTCGCCATCAGAAGTATAAAACCTATAAGGATTAAATTGTCCATTATGATAAAGGGAATCTAATTGTGTTTGTTGCGAAATGTAACTTTCAGCTAATTTGATAGTTATTCTTGATTTATTATTAAAAAAATAAGTGTAATTTAAACCTACAGTTGCCATTTGGTTAGAGTAAAGTAAATCTGTTCCTCCAAATCCGTACGAAGCGCTATCTCCTTCGCTGTCATTCATTTGAATATGATTAATGCCGCCTATTCCAAAAACAGAAAGTTTTCCGAATTTTCCGCGCGGTATATTTATTTTAAAATTCAAATCCTGATAATGAGGCACTGCTGCACCTGTACCAACATCAAATCCCAAAGCACTCATTACAGCAAGTGTAGAATATCGATAATTTATCAAAAAAGATGAACCATTTTGTCTGGAAATTGGTCCTTCTATTCCTGCTTCAAAACCACCAAAACCAACTTGTCCCAAAAATTCGTACTTCTGATTATTACCCGAACGCATTTGTAAATCAAAAACACCGCCTACTGCGTTTCCATATTCTGCAGGAAATGCTCCAGTAAAAAAATCGGAATTTGTTAAAACATTATTATTAAGCATACTTACCGGTCCTCCGGTTGTTCCCATTGCTCCAAAATGATTTGGATTTGGAATATCAATGCCGTCTAATCGCCATAAAAGCCCAAGTGGTGAGTTCCCTCTAATAATTATATCATTACGTTGATCATTTACCGACATAACTCCGGCAAAATTAGCTGCCATTCTTGACGGATCGCCTAAACTTCCGGCGTATCGTTCAGTTTCTTCTATCGAAAAAGATCTTGAGCTTACTGTTGCCATGTCGTTTTGTGTTGTTGCTTTATTAACCTGTGTCGAAATAACAACGTTTCCAATATCAATAGCACTTTCTTGCATTTCAATTTCAAGTACTGTTTCTTTACCTTTTACAACCATCAAATTTGTAAGTTGAACCGGCATATATCCCATAAATTCAACAATAATAGTTTGTCGTCCAATAGGGGCATTTTCAAACTTAAATTCACCTTTTGCGTCGGTTGTTGTTACCATTTGAGGATTTGCATCTAAAATAACAACTGTTGCTCCAACCAAAGATTGTTTTGATTGCACATCAAATACTGTTCCTCTGATAGTTGAGGTTGATACTTGAGAATTTACATAAAGAAATGAAAAACTCAATAACAAAATAATTAGATTTTTTTTCATAATTTTTTTTCTGCAAATAAACCAAAATTGAAAAAAACTGCAATGATGTTTATATAAATGGGAATTTTTTTATTTGAATGGGAAAAAATTTGCAAATGTGAAGTTAATTTTAAAAATTTAAAATACATAATACAAGACCATTAAAGTGGTTAATTAAATTCATAATATTGTTAACCTTTGGATATCCAAAATAAATAATTTATCTTGTCAAAAGTTGTGTTTGATAAGTTAAAATTAAAAAGTTCTAACATAGTACTGGAATTTAGAATAATATTTTAAAATAAAATTTAAATATTTGTACTGTCTTTTTTTGAATAATATAGAACTATTTGTTCGTAACGCAAACGTTTGCAACAGGTTTATAACATTCAATTGCTAAATTTTATTTAATTTTGATTCAAAAATTAACTCATTTGTTGAAATTCACAAGTGAAATCAATTTTTTTTTAATTTTTACTTGCAGTTTTGCAAATAAAAAATTTCTATTTATTTTTTCTTTTTATAGTTTTATAAATGTAACAATTTTAAAAATCAAAAAATTAATTACTTATGAGAACAAAATTTTTACAGTTTTTGAATCTGTTGTTGATTTTTTTTATCACAACAAGTTCAATACATGCTCAACGAACAATTTCCGGGCAAGTTATAGATGCTCAAGGATTAGTAATTCCGGGAGTTACCGTTATTGAAAAAGGAACGAGTAATGCAGTTATTACTAATGTCGCCGGAAAATATTCTTTGACAGTTACTACTAATCCGGTTACATTAGTATTTTCTATGATGGGGCTTAGAACAGAAGAGGTGGAAATAACCGGAAACACTTTTGATTTAACCATGTATGCAGATGACCAAGACTTGGGAGACGTTGTTGTTATTGGCTATGGACAAGTTAAAAAACAAGATGCAACAGGAGCTATATCTACTTTAGGTTCAGACGATTTTATTCAAGGAGCAGTAACTTCACCTCAGGATTTACTTACCGGAAAAATTGCCGGAGTTAGTATTACTTCAAACGGAGGTGCTCCCGGTAGCGGTGCTGTTATCAGAATTAGAGGAGGATCTTCTCTCTCTGCAAGTAATGATCCTCTATTTGTTATTGACGGTATTCCTATCGAAAATGATGGTGTTGCCGGTATGAGAAACCCTCTAAACGTTATCAATCCTGATGATATAGAGTCTTTTACAGTATTAAAAGATGCTTCGGCTACTGCAATATACGGATCAAGAGCTTCTAATGGTGTGATTATTATTACAACAAAAAAAGCATCACAAGGTTCTCCGTTAAAAATTTCATACACACTAAATACTTCTATTAGTACATTGCCCACAACATTAGATGTTTTATCTGCCGACGAATACAGAACTCTTGTATTAGATAAGTTTGGAGAAGAATCTATTCAAGCTAATTTACTTGGAACAAGTAATACTAACTGGCAAAATGAAATCTATCAAAGTCCTATAAACCAAGAACATAATTTGTCTTTGTCAGGGTCTATAAAATCGCTTCCTTACAGAGTTTCTTTAGCATACACCGATCAACAAGGCATTCTTAAAACAGACGAATTAAATCGTATCAGTGGAGCAGTTATGCTTACACCTTCTGTATTGGATAATCATTTAAAGCTTACCATAAACGCCAGAGGAATTAATGTGCAAAATCATTTTGCAGATGGTGGTGCAGTAGGTGCAGCTGTTAGATTTGACCCAACTCAACCTGTAAATGTTGATGTTCAAACTTATGGTGGATATTATGCATGGCTAAGTGGTGGAGGTACTCCAATAACTATTGCAACAAAAAATCCGGTTGCTTTACTTAACCAAAGAGAAAATAATTCAAATGTAAACAGAGTTTTGGGTAGTGTTTTAATGGATTATAAACTGCACTTTTTTCCCGATTTACATTTTAATGTTAACGCTGCTTATGATTATTCAGTTAGTTCCGGTACAAATGTAGTACCTGACAATGCCGCCTTCGACTGGGATCCTTCCGGCGTAACAAGCGGTTATAGTAGTAACTATGATCAGGAAAAACGCAATGAACTTATTGAAACGTATCTGAATTATTCAAAAAATATTTCATCAATAAGTAGCAAAATTGAATTTATGGGCGGATATTCTTGGCAACATTTTTATATGAAAGAAGCTAATTTTTCAACAAATTATATAGGAGACGCAGACACTACAAGCAACAATAATGCTACTGAATATTACTTAGTTTCATTATTTGGAAGAATGAATTATACTCTTTTAGATAGATTTGTTTTAACCCTGACTTTACGTGATGATGGTACTTCCAGATTTGCACCCGAATCTCGTTGGGGCTTATTCCCCTCGGCTGCTTTTGCTTGGAAAATAAACGAAGAAAGCTTCCTGAAAAATTCAGATATAATTTCTGATCTTAAATTAAGAATTGGATACGGTGTTACCGGACAACAAAATATTGGACAGGGAAATTATCCTTACTTAGCTCGTTATACATATTCTTATGCCAATGCCGCTTATCCTTTTGGAGGCGCATATTACAATAC
This sequence comes from Bacteroidales bacterium, assembly GCA_016936595.1. Classification (GTDB taxonomy): domain Bacteria; phylum Bacteroidota; class Bacteroidia; order Bacteroidales; family JAFGUD01; genus JAFGUD01. The sequence continues at coordinate 8,202 of JAFGXO010000032.1, forward strand.
TTTAAGACCCGAAGCGTATAATTATGGACTAAAATGGGAAGAAACAACTACTTATAATGTAGCACTTGATTACGGATTATTTAAAAATCGCATCGTTGGTTCAATTGATTTTTATAAAAGAGTTACAAATGATCTTCTTAACGTAATTTCCGTTCCGGCCGGAACAAACTTTAACAATACAATCCTTAGTAATATTGGAAGTCTTGAAAATAAAGGCTTAGAATTTAGTGTTAATTTTAGACCAATTGTTAAAAAAGATATTTTCTGGGAATTTGGATTTAATATTGCTTATAATCAAAATGAAATTACAAAATTAACTGTTGTTGAAGACTCTGCATACATTGGTGTTGAAACAGGTGGAATATCAGGTGGAATTGGAAATACAGTTCAAATGCACAGTGTTGGTTATCCTGCTTCTACTTTTTATTTAATGCAACAAATTTACGATACCGACGGAAATCCGATCGAAGGTGCTTATGTTGACAGAAATGAAGACGGAGTTGTTGATGAACAAGACAGATATCTTTCTGAAACCCCAACTGCAAATTATTTAATAGGATTTAATACTAACTTTAATTACAAAAATTTTGACCTAAGACTTTCAGGTAGAGCAAGTATAGGAAATTTTGTTTATGATAATATTAGTTCTGTTAATGGATTATATATCGATATTTATAATTCTGCCGGATACATGAACAATGTTACAAACGCTATTTATCAGCCAGGTTTTACCGACTATCAACTAAAGTCTGATTATTACATGAAAGATGCTTCCTTTTTAAAGGTCGATAATATTAGCTTAGGATATACAATTAAAAAATTATTTACTGATAAATTAAGTGCAAGAATTGGTGCGAACGTACAAAATGCCTTTGTTTATACCAAATACAACGGTTTAGACCCCGAAATTTTTGGAGGAATTGACAATAACATGTATCCTCGCCCAAGAATTTATTCTTTAAGTATTAATATTCAATTTTAACTATTAAAATTTAATAAAATGAAAATAAAAAACTATACAATAATGTTGCTAATTTTAGTTACATTATTTTCATCTTGCTTTAAAGATTTAAATACTATTCCTTTAGATGAAGATGAAGTAACTTCAGCAAATCTATTTAACAATTTAGGTGATTATCAGCAGTTTTTGGCAAAATTATATGCCGGTTTAGTTATAACCGGACAAGAAGGACCTGCCGGACTACCCGATATTAATGTAGCCGACGAAGGTTTCTCTTCTTATTTAAGACAATACTGGGTGCATCAAGAAGTTCCTACAGACGAAGTTGTTGTTGCCTGGACCGACCCCGGATTACCGCAGTACAATTTCCAACAATGGACTACATCAAGCGATTTTGCTGAAATGATGTATTACCGAATTTTCTATCAAATTACTTTGTGTAACGAATTTATTCGTAACTCAAGCGACGAAAAATTAGCAGAAAAAGAAATATCTGATACCGACATTGCCGTAATTAAAATATACAGATACGAAGCTCGTTTGTTAAGAGCTTTAAGCTATTGGCACGCTCTTGACCTGTTTGGAAATGTTCCTTTTGTAACAGACCAAGATGAATTGGGTGCATTTTTACCCCAACAAATAAACAGAGCCGACCTTTTTACTTTTATTGAAGCCGAACTTCTTGATATCGAAAACGGATTAATTGATCCTCATCAAAATGATTATGGAAGAATGGACAAAGCATCGGCATGGATGATTCTGGCAAAATTGTATTTGAATGCCTCTGTTTATATTAATCAAGATAAAAACACTGAATGTATTACCTACTGTAATAAAATAATTGATGCAGGTTATACTTTAGACAGTAGATACCAAAATTTATTCTGGCTTGGAAATGAAACTAATCCCGAAATTATTTTTGCAATACCTAACGACGGTGTGAATTCTAAAACTTATGGCGGTACAACATTTATTGTTTCAGCTGCTATTGGTGGAAGCATGAATGATATTTCTCCAAGCGTGTATGGAATAGGAGGTGGCTGGGGCGGACACCGTGCAACCCCTCAATTTGTGAATTTATTTGATGACCCTACCGGTTTAACTGATCACAGAGCAATGTTTTATACCAATGGTCAAACATTTGAAATTGACGATTACGCTCAATTTACAAACGGCTATGCTATTGATAAATTCAGAAATTCATGGATAAGCGAAGATGGTAATGATACTTTACGCGGTGCCGATCAAACTTTTGTTGACACAGATTTCCCCTTGTTCCGTCTTGGTGATGTATATCTTATGTATGCCGAAGCTACTCTTAGAGGTGGTGCAGGTGGCGATTTAACAACTGCTCTCGGATATGTGAACGATTTAAGACAACGAGCTTATAACGACAACGCCGGAAATATTTCTTCAAGCCAATTAACTTTAGATTTTATTCTTGACGAAAGAGGTAGAGAATTATATTGGGAAGCTCAAAGAAGAACTGATTTAATTAGATTCAATAAGTTAACTGGTAGTACATATTTATGGGCTTGGAAAGGTGGTGTTCAGGAAGGAACTTCTACCGACGAAAAATACAACCTATTCCCAATACCAGCTTCTGAAATAAATGCAAATCCTAATTTATTGCAAAATACAGGATATTAAAAGTTATTTTATAACACCTTAAAAATCAATTAAATATGAAAAAAATTATAACTTTAATTTTAATGGTGGCTGTTTTGCTTTATTCTTGCGAAAAAGAAGTAGGGCCAGCCTTAGAATTAGTTACTGCTCCTGTTTTAATGGGGCTGGACAGTACAAATTTTGTGTTAAGCGATGATGTTTCTGCAGATACAATTATTACTTTCAAATGGAGCAAAGCAGAGTACAATCTTGCTACCGAAATTTATTATACCGTAGAAATTGCCGAGGCGGGCACCAACTTTAGCAATCCGGTTGTAATAATTTCTGATACTTATGCCGATTCGGCTTCAATTACTGCTTTTACTTTAAATAAATTTATGGCTGTTAATTTAGGATTAGGTGTTGGTTCTGTTGGCATGGTTGAATTTCGTGTAAATTCTTATGTTGGTAAAAGTGATCCTGGAGTATCAAATTCAGTTGAAGTAACTGCAACTACTTATGATCCGCCTTATACTCCCGTTACTGTTTCTTTAATGAACGGAGATGTTGAATTAAAATCCATAAGCTTGTTAGACGAATTTGTTGGAAACACTTCTTTAAATGTTACCGAATATGGAATGTACGAAGGATATGTGTGGCTTACCGAAGGCAATTTATCTATTACAATTAAAGGTGGAGAAGATTTAATTCTTGGAAGAGAACCCAGAGTTTACTTTTCTGAAAGTAGTGCTTCTGTCGGAGCCGTTACAACGCATATATTAGCTCAAGATGCTACAAATCCGATAACTGTTGATACTGCCGGTTACTATAGATTTAAACTAAACATGAATACTTTAGTTCTAGAGGTTATGCCTACTTGTTGGGGCGTTATTGGTTCGGGGATTCCTCCTTATGATTGGTCAACAAGTGTAGTTATGGTCTATTCTGTTGAAGATGATTTATGGACTACACAAGTTGAAACTCATAGTGCCGAATTTAAGTTTAGACCAAATCAAACATGGGACCCGCTAAATTACGGAGATGATGGTAACAACGGTACTTTAAACGAATATGGATCAAATATTCCAGTTGATGCCGGAACAAAAATAATTACTCTTAATTTAAACCAATTTCCTTACGAATACAGCGTTCAGAATGCAAAAAAATAAAAACTACATTTTAAAAAATAACCCGACAATAGTTGGGTTATTTTTTTGTTTTTTACAGCTTATTATGTTAAAGTATTTTAAAAAAACTTATTATACATATAAATAGCAAACAAATATAAAAAAAATATGTTTTAATAGCATGAAAATTATGATGGCTCTGTAATTGTTTAATAATTTCTTGCGAAAAACTTCGGGAAACAGGTATTGTTATATCAGTATTTTTTAAATGGAAGCTGTAACTTCTGGAATTTCCGGTTACTTTATCAACGTTTTGTAAATTTACAATAAATGATTTATGATTTCTTACAATATCATTAACGTTTTGAAAAGCTAATTGTTCTATTATTTTTGATAAAGAAATTCTTACTAACTTTTTTTCAATTTTATTATTTAAAATAAAATTAAACAACGCATAATTTCCTTCGGCTTTTATAAAAAGAAGATTTTGAGGTTTAAAATTTAGTTTTTCGTTGATATTTTCTGTTACTATTCTAATTTGCTGATTGTTATTTCCATGAAAATCTTCTTTTTTTTCAAGCACAGAATTAAGTTTGTAAAAATTTTCCATGTAATACTTTCTTTCAACAAACAATGAAATATAAAAATACGGAATTCCTCCTAAAATAAAAGTTGTAAAAAGCATAATCCAAAAATTAAAGTCATGATCAACTCTCCAAAAATAAAGAGCAATCCAGTTAAAAATTGCAATTGGTATAGCAATCATAAAACCCTTAATTTTATCAAAAATTGAAGAAACAAAGCTAAATTTCTTTTTCATAACAAATTTTCTAATAGCATCATTTATTAGCAAAATTACAAACGTAATTACACCAAAACTTAATGAAAAAATTAGTTTATTTTGTTCAATTTCAGATATTCCCAGCGGTTGTAGAGTAAAAAGAAATAAAAAAATAAATATCCCGAAAATTACAGGAACCAGAAAAATATTGTTTTCATAACTCCAAAATTTATTATTTGTATTTTGTGTTTGCATGAAATTTTAAATAGTGCAAATTTAAAAAAATAATTTTGATGTTAAATTAAGTTTACAAATTTTGTTTTGAACATTGTTTTTTCTTATTTTGCTAAGTTTTCACGGTCAATTTTTTATCTAATATGAATTTTTCATTTTTTATAGCAAAAAAATATCTTGTTTCTAAAAAAAACGCAAACATAATAAACATTATTTCTTTTATTGCAATAGTAGGGGTTGCTTTTGGAACAATGGCGTTTATTGTTGTGTTATCTGTATTTAATGGAATTGAAGGACTCGTAAGCTCTCTTTTTAATTCATTTGATCCCGATTTAAGGGTAGAAGTAAACGAAGGAAAAAGTTTTAGTACCGATAGTTTAATTTTTGACGAATTAAAAAATTACAATGAAGTTGCTTATATGTCGTTTATTATTGAGGAAAATGCTCTGCTTGAATATGATGGAAAACAAGTAGTTGCAACAATGAAAGCTGTTGACGAAAATTACATTAATGTTACCGGAGTTGATACAATGTTATACGATGGTAGTTTTGTGTTAAATGAAAACCCTCGTCAGTACGCCGTAATCGGACATGGTATAGCTGCACGGCTTGGTGTAGGTTTAAATTTAATATACCCTTTAAAAATTTGGGCTCCTCTGAGAACTCAAGGTATTACTTTAAATTCAAACAATGCTTTTAATGCCGATATTATTAATCTTTCTGCAATATTTGCAGTTCAGCAAGAATATGATAATAAGTACGTTATAATACCTCTTGATTTTGCTCAAAATTTGATGAATTATGAAAATAGGGCTACAACAATTGAAATAAAACTTGTTCAAAATGCAAATGTTGCAAAATCGCAAGAACATATTGCCGAAATTTTGGGAGATGGTTTTGTTGTAAAAAATAGATTTGAACAAAAGCAGTTAGTTTACAAAATAATGAAATCCGAAAAATGGGCAACTATTGCAATATTGTCTTTTATTCTTTTAGTTTCGTCGTTCAATATTATTGGCACAATGATAATGCTAATTATCGAAAAAAAGGACAACCTTTCAACTATGCACTCCATGGGTGCAGATATTGACAAAATTCGTAAAATATTTTTATTTGAAGGTTGGATGATTTCGGCTACTGGTGCAGTAATTGGGCTTATAATTGGGCTTATTATTTCTTTAGGACAGCAAACTTTCGGCTGGCTTAAATTTTCATCTACCGGTTCGTTTGTTCAAAGTGTTTATCCTGTTCAAGTTAATTTTACCGATGTTATTTTTGTTTTAATCATTGTTCTATCAATTGGTTACATTGTTGCAAATTATCCCGTTCGTTTTATAACTAAAAAGTTTTTCACATTTAATTAACATAAAATCACATTTAAAATCTGAATTTTTTTATATTTAACATTTCTTTTGAAACTTTTAATTTTTCTACTCGTTTTTTTTAGTGAAATTTCATTCTGTCAAAAATGGTTTTTTTTTAACCCCCATAAAAACTAAAAGTTATGAAAAAATTAATACTGCTATCCTTAATAGTATTGTTTTCAGCAAATATTTTTTCGCAAACTCTTGTTGCCAACGTTCCAACTTATAGAAATGTAATAGCATCTAATGATGGTTATTTATTACAAGGAATAATTATTGATGGAGACACTTTTCCGCATATTAAAATGTATCCTGTTGTTATTTATCCAAAACGAACTTTTGCAAATGATCGTCAAAGACGAAAATATAACCGTTTGATGTTTAACGTTAAAAAAGTTTATCCTTATGCTATTCTTATTGGAAATTATTACTCCGAAGTTGTTGAAGATTTGCAATATATTCCTAATAAAAGAGATCAAAAAAATTACATAAAATCTAAAGAAAAAGATTTAAAAGATCAATACGAAGAAACTCTTACTAATTTAACCATCACTCAAGGACGATTGCTTATTAAACTTGTTGATCGCGAAACAGACCATACTACTTTCGAAGTTATTCAAGAGTTAAAAGGTAACATGAATGCGTATTTTTGGCAATCGCTTGCTGTGGTTTTTGGCTCAACTCTAAAATCCGATTACGATGCTACAACCGAAGACCAGTATATTGAAGAAATTATTGCCATGATTGAAAACGGTCAACTGTAGTGAAGAATGAGTTTAAAGTTTGATTTTTAGGATTATTTTTATTAAATTGCGTTCGGTTTAACGAAAAAAATACATCATGGAATTTGATATTAATAAAATAATTGTGCCTGCTGGTAAAAAAATATCATTAAAAGATGATTTTAAAACAGATTACGTTGGAAACTACAGTAAAGATGTTGCAAAAGATTCTTTAAAACGAAACAGAAAAAAATTAGCTGAGTTGCAAGAAGTCTTTTGGGCTGATGATAAATATTCTCTTTTAATTATATTGCAAGCTCCTGATGCTGCCGGTAAAGATGGAGCAATTAGGCATGTAATGTCGGGCGTAAACCCTCAGGGGTGTAAAGTTACAGGGTTTAAAACACCTTCAAAAATAGAATTAGACCATAATTTTTTATGGCGGCATTACAAAGAGTTGCCTCAACGTGGGCAAATTGGAATTTTTAACAGATCGCATTACGAAAATGTGCTTATTACTAAAGTTCACCCCGAATATATTTTAAATGAAAAACTACCCGATATAGATGCTGTTGATAAAGTAAATGACAGCTTTTGGCAAAAAAGGTACTGTCAAATAAATGATTTTGAACGCGAAATTTATGAAAATGGAACTCATATCCTTAAATTTTTTCTTAATCTTTCAAAAAATGAACAAAAACAAAGATTTTTAGACCGATTAAACGATCCTAATAAAAATTGGAAATTTAGCTCCGGCGATTTAAAAGAACGCAAATATTGGGCTGATTATCAAACTGTTTATCAAGATATGTTAAATAATACTTCAACTGAATACGCTCCTTGGTATGTTATTCCTGCCGATCATAAATGGTTTTCTCGTATGGTTATTGGTGAAATTATTGTCGAAAAATTAAAATCACTCAATTTAAAATTCCCTCCGTCCGAAGACCCAAAACGTTTAGAAGAAGCTAAAAAGATGTTAGATAATGAATAAATAAAAGCCTCCTAAATTTTGGAGGCTTTTTTATTAAAAATGAACATTCTGTTTTTTTTTTTGTTTAATTTTTTAAAAAAAAGATGAAAAATAAAACTATATTTTGATATTGACCGGGGTTTTGATTACAACAAAAAAGCCCCCAAAAGCCGTTGATTTTTTTTCATTTTTGCCTCGATGACAATGCTTTTGTGTAAAAAAACTAAATAAAAAAATAATAGTTGATGTCCTTTTAAATTCTTTTGAACTTATTAGAATTAAAAATTTGATAACAACCTTAAATATTTAATCTTAATTTATGTTGTAAAACATTAGTTAAAAATTTGCATTATGAACATAAGTTCACTATCTTTGCAAAGAATTCATTATACTATAACTTTAGTTTTATTTACCATCTCTCTGTTTTATATAGAGAGATGTTTGAAAATTGATTAGTTAATGCCACGAAAAAAGAAAGATAGAACAGTTAACCAGCCTCCATTATACGGAGAGTTTAAACCTACAGGTGTAGCTGCTAAGTATCTTAATCAAATTAATCTTAATTTAGATGAATATGAGGCACTTAGATTAAGTGATTATCAGGGAATGTCGCAAGAAGAAGCGTCAAACGAGATGAATATTTCCAGACCTACTTTTACACGACTAATTGAAAATGCCCGAAAAAAACTTGTGGAATTTATTTTAACAGGAAAAAAACTAAAAATTGAAGGAGGTAATGTTCATTTTAAAAATAATGTTTACAAATGTTTTGATTGTGAACAAATGTTTGTTTCTGATATAAAAACTACAGTTGTTATATGTCCAACATGCAGTTCGTCGGCAATTAAGAATTTAGCCGGTTCTTTCGGACACGGAAAATGTTGTACAGATCACGAATTTTAATTTTATTAACCAATTAAAAAATTATTTATTATGCCAAACAACGATAAAACCGGACCCCAAGGAAAAGGTCCAAAAACAGGAAAAGGATTGGGAAATTGTAATAACGAAAATACCAACAATACCAACAATAACAATCAACGACAAGGTTTTGGTCGTCCATTAGGAAACGGCAGAGGTCTTGGTAATGGACGCGGCAGAGGTTGGTTCGGAAAAGGAAGAAATCAATAATTAACCCGAATTATTCATTTAATTCAGCAGTTATTAAGTTAAACGTTTAAAGTTTATAAAGTTTGTTCTGAAACAATATAATCAACATAAATTATTGATTTTTAGTTTTATATGCTTTCAACATCACATTATTTATTAGTAATGAGAATTTAAAGATCTTCATTATAAATTGTTTTTTTTATTTGAGTTTATGTTTGCAGGTAGCCTAAAAACTGCCTGCTTTTTTTAATTTAAATTTTATGGAAAAAGATAAAAAAAATGTTGGCAAAAATGCCAATGGTGCTTTAAATAAAGCAAGAGGTGGACGGAATAACGGAGGTGCTTTTGGACCCGGAGGGTTTTGTGTTTGTGCTAAATGTGGCGAAAAATTATCGCATCAGCCCGGCGTAAAATGTACTACCATAAAATGTCCTAAATGTGGAACAACTATGATTAGAGAGGAGCTACTGAATCTTAAAAAAAATAATAAAAACGACAAATAGTTTGTTTGTTGGATAATTTTTTAATATAAAAAAATGAAAATTGCTATTGCCAGTGGGAAAGGAGGTACCGGAAAAACAACAATATCTACTAATCTTGCCCACTATTTATCTCAAAAAGAACAAACTGTTTTAGTAGATTTAGATGTTGAAGAACCTAATTCTGCACTTTTTATTAAGGGAAAACTTGATAAAGTTTATATAAAAACACGCAAAGTGCCGTTTTGGGAGCAACAAACTTGCGTGTTATGCGGCGATTGTGTTAGTAATTGTAATTTTAATGCCGTTACTAAGCTCAGAAACGAAATAATTATTTCACCTCAATTATGCCACAGTTGTTATGCTTGTTCGGAGTTATGTTCTTCTAATTCGCTGCCAATGATAGGTTTACCAATGGGGGTTTTGCAAACTTTTAAGCTTGATAATTTATTTTTTATAGAAAGTAAACTTGATATTGGCGAAGAAATGGCTGTGCCTTTAATTGCTCAAACTAAGGAGTTTGTAAATCAAAACTATGAAAATAATATTTTTCAAATTTACGATTCTCCTCCCGGAACTGCTTGTCCGGTTATTGAAACTTTAAAAGATGTTGATTTTGTTTTGCTTGTTACAGAGCCAACTCCTTTTGGTTTAAATGATTTAAAACTCGCCGTTGAAACTGTTCGTGAATTAAAAAAGGATTTTGCCGTAATAATTAACCGTGATGGAGTAGGGGACAACGAGGTGGAAAAATATTGTAATGACGAAAATATTGAAATTGCAGCTAAATTTCCTAATAGCCGAAAAGTTGCTCAACTTTATTCTTCGGGCGAATTATTATACAACAAAGTGCCGGAGTTTTATGAACAAATTCTGGTTTTAGAGAAAAAATTAAAATCAATTTAAAATTGAAAAAACGTGCAATATATAATTGTGCTCTCGTATTCTGACTTATGAAAGAAATAGTTGTAATATCCGGAAAAGGAGGCACCGGAAAAACATCAATAACAGCCTCATTTGCATACTTAGCTCGTTCGGTTGCAGTTATTGCCGATTGTGATGTTGATGCCGCCGATTTGCATCTTATATTAAAACCTACAATAAAAAGAAAGGAAAATTTTTACAGTAGTTTTGAAGCAAAAATTGATCCTGTGGCTTGTATAGGGTGCGGAAAATGTGAACGTGTTTGCCGATTTGATGCAATTTCTTCTGAAAATAGAATTTTTACTGTAAATCCATTAAACTGCGAAGGGTGTGGTTATTGCGAAAAAGTGTGTCCGGTTGATGCAATTAAAATGACGCAAAAACTTGATGGCGAATGGTATATTTCCGAAAGCAGATATGTTACGCCTCTTGTGCATGCTAAACTTGGTATTGGCACCGAAAATTCAGGTAAACTTGTTGCTTTGGTTAAAAATGTTGCTAAACAATTAGCTCAAAAATCAAATAAAGATATTGTTCTTGTAGATGGTTCACCAGGTATTGGGTGTCCGGTTATTAGTTCTTTGTCGGGGGCTCATTTTGTGGTTTTTGTTACCGAGCCAAGTGTTTCGGGTATTCACGATTTAAAACGTGTTTATGAACTTGCCGCAAAGTTTAATATTTCGGCAGGCTTAATTATTAATAAATCGGATTTAAATCATGAAAAAACCAATGATCTTATTAGCTTTGCTGAACAAAATAATATTCTGTTTTTAGGTCAAATTCCTTATAATGAAAATTTTACTCAGGCTATGATTAAAGGTTTAAGTATTGTTGAGTTTTCTGATGATGAAATTAGTAAAACGATAAGGCAAATGTGGACTAAAATTGTTAATTTTGTTGAAAATTAAAAAAAGTAAACTTTATAAAAAGCATTTAATAACATAAAAAATAAATAAATGAAAATAGCATTCACGTCTAAAGGAAACGATTTAGACGCTCAGGTTGACGCTCGTTTTGGTCGTTGTCCTTTTATTGTAATATTAAATACAGATGATAAATCATTTGAAGTAATTGATAATCAGTCTTCTGCTGATGAAGCTCATGGTGCTGGTCCTAAAACCGCTCAAAAACTTTCGGAATACGATTGTAATGTGCTTATTACCGGTAATGGTCCGGGGGGAAACGCTGCTACTTTGTTAGAAAAATTAAATATTGATATTTACATCGGTGCCGGAGATATGTTAATTGATGATGCTCTTAATGCGTTTAATTCCAATAGTTTAAAGAAGTTTTAATTTATAAACATAAACTCAATAATTATGAACTTTTTAGTAGGATTTGCTACCGATGATGGTATAAATATGGTTAATAAGCACTATGGAGATGCTGAATATTACTTAATTTACGAAATTTCTGAAACCAAAGCTGTTTTTATCGAAAAAAAACAAAATACTACCGACGAAAACGATGAGGCTTATCATGGAGACCCTAATAAGGCTAATAAAATTGGTAATATTATGAATGGTGTTCAGATTTTATGCAACAAACAATTTGGAAAAAATATTGTTAGAATGAGTAAAAAATTTGTTCCTGTTCTTTTTGATATTGATAATATCGAAGAGGCTATAAAAATTATTCATTCAAGATTTAGCGAAATTGAAGAAGCTTGGAATTTAGGTAAAAATCGCAAACATTTGTCATTTAAAAGTATATAGTTTTTTTTATTATATTAACCGGTGAAATTTATTAGATGAAAATTACAATATTAACCGATAATTTTGCCGGTGCCGGTTTTCTATCCGAACACGGGCTTTCGTATTTTATTGAAGTTGACGACAAAAAAATATTATTAGATGCAGGTAGTTCTGATGTGTTTTTACAGAATGCTACAAAGCTTCATGTAAATTTAGACGACGCAATTGTGGTGCTTAGTCATGGTCATTGGGATCATGGTAACGGACTTCAATATTTAAACAACAACAACAGATTAATAACTCATTCAAATTCATTTATAAAAAGATATCGAAAATCGAATAATGAATATCTTGGCTTAAATTTGTCGTTTAACGAACTTGCTGAAAAATTTAAAATCACAACAACCAAAGAACCTTTTTATATCAGCAAAAATATAATTTTTTTGGGCGAAATTGAACGAATATTTGACTTTGAAAATTGGCAAACTTCCTATAAACAAGCCGATGGTAAAGATGATTTTATTTCTGATGATTCTGCGTTGGCAATAATCGAAAACAATAAGTTAAATATTGTTACAGGTTGCTCTCATTCAGGTATTTGCAATATAATTGAATACGCAAAAAAAATCACTGGACTTACAGAAATTAACTTGGTTATTGGAGGATTTCATCTAAAAAAAGCCGAAAACAGAACCTTAAAAACTATCGAATATTTTAAAGCTAATAATGTGGCTAAAATTTATCCTTCGCATTGCACTCAATTACCTGCTTTGTCAAAATTTTATGATGCTTTTAATATTGAACAAGTAAAAACCGGAATTATTTTAAATCTTTAACTTTTTTTGTAATGAAAACATATTTGGATTGTTTCCCTTGTTTTATGACGCAAGCACTCAGAGCGGCAAGATTAACAACAACTGACGAAACAAAAATAAAAGCGATATTAGATCAAGTTGGTTGTAGTATAAAGGATATGCCTGCAACTGCAACTCCTGCCGAAAATGGTGCTAAGGTGTATGAAATTATCAGAAGTATTACCGGAGTTTATGATAGCTATAAGCAAATAAAACAAAATAGCATTAAAGAGGCTAAACAAATGTATAGTTATCTTAAAAATAAAATTTTGCAATCCGATAATCCTCTTGAGACTGCAATTAGAATAGCCATTGCCGGAAATATTATTGACTTTGGTGTAAATATTGATTTTAATCTTAAACAAGATGTAGAGAAAATTTTGTTTCAGGATTTTGCTTTTTTTGATTTTGAAAATTTCACAAATCAAATTAACAAGGCAAAAACAATACTTTATATTGGCGATAACGCCGGAGAATCTGTATTTGACAAATTACTTATTGAAACTATAAACAAAAAAACGATTTATGCAGTACGTGAAATTCCGGTAATTAACGATTCTGTTATGGAAGATGCTATTAATTCAGATCTTGATAAAGTTGCAACTTTAATATCATCAGGTAGCAAGGCTCCGGGAACTTTATTAAATCAATGCTCCAATGAATTTCTGGAAATATTTAACTCTGCCGATATTGTAATTAGCAAAGGACAAGGTAATTACGAAGGTTTGTCTGATGCTGATAGGTCTGTTTTCTTTTTACTAAAAGCTAAATGTTATATTATTGCAAATCATTTAAATGTTCCGGTTGGTAGCATTATTTTAAAAGAACATTTTCTTTCTAAAAAATATGCTTAAGTTGTTTATTAACATGTTGTTACAGTGTGTTAGTTAGCTTTTTTTTACTCTATAAGTTCCATTATTAGTTTTTATTATTTGAAGAAAGTTTAAATATGTTTTTTCGTCAAAAACTTTGTAAGTATCAAAATATTTAACATGAATTGGTAAAGCTTCCAAATCGCTTCGTAAAACTTTGTGGGTATTAAAAATGCTCTTGAACAACCAATTCATAAAATTACTATTTAAGATGTCGCTTAATTGTTTTTTTGAAATTCCTGTATTTTTATCAGGGATAAAAAGGTTAGCACTATTAAGAATAAATCGTTGTTCTGTATCGCAATAAAAAGCCAAATTAGATGAAATAAACTTGTAAATTAGTTTTACAGGGGCTTTGTATAATTCCAAAGGTGCAACTTGTTGATATATTGAAAAATCGGTTGGAATATAGTTTGTTGGTTTTTTAAGTTCATTGGGTTTTATGTCAGAGCCTTTAAATACAGGCACATATCCTTTTTTATGTTCATTTAAGCAATATTTAGAGTTATTGCCGGTTACAATTCCTAATGCCCATTTTGCATTATTTTTAAGAGATATGTGAGGTAAATTATAAATATGCTTGATCACTTCTTCCTCTTGCTTATTTATCCAAAAATTAAATATTTTTTTTGGGTTATTTTTGAAGGAGATTAAATTTCTTTTAAAAGGTTTATTGTTTATTTGGCAGCAGATTTCATCATTTTCGTCGCACAATTTTTTTTGTAAAATAATTGCTTGAGCCTTTGTTAACAATCCTTTAAAGGCTTTACCGTAATCAATAAATCGTTTTATTTTATATTGTAATGCAACTTCTCTTGCTTCTTGGAATGAAGCAATATTAAAAAATGCCTCGGGTAGCAGAAAACCAAGAATTCCTTCTTTTTTTAATATTTTTATGCTTGCAAAAAAGAATAACGAACTTGTATCCAGGCTTTTACCTGAGTTAAATATTTCCCCAAATCTTTCTTTCTCATTTTTGTTTATTTTTTTACCCCATGGAGGATTGGTGAAAATTAAGTCAAATTTAAGTTTATTGTTTGGCAAAGCAGCAAGTTCCAAAAAATCTGCACAAATAATATTTTCAGAATGGTAGCCGGTTTTTACAAATATTCTTTTTTTTGTGATTGCAACAGCATTTGCATCAACATCATATCCGTAAACATTCTCAGGTTTTAACCCTAAATTTATTGCTTCTAAAATAAAATTACCTGACCCGCAACTCGGATCACAAAAAGTAGTAGATGAAGTCGTTTTTATATCTTTTAACATATCCACAATTATTCGTTGTGGAGTGTAATATACTCCTTCTTTATTTCGGTACGAATTTGACAGAGAGCTTTGGTATTCTTCTCCTAACTTGTCAGTATTTATGTCTTTTTTTGCTAATTTTTTAAAAATTTCAGACGATAATTTAATATGATTATGTTCATCTTTTTTTAACTTATTTGCCCTTGAATTAAGCTTTTCCTTTCCCGCAATGTTTTGCATAAAAGAATTAAAACTTTCATGTGAAATAACTCCTTTTGTTTTTTCTGTTAGATAGCCTGTTTTAATCCAATTTCTAATAGTAATTTCAGAAACATTTGCAATATGAGCTGCTTTTGCAATAGATAATATGGTTTTTTCTGTTTCTTCTGATGTTTTTTTTTGCATTCTGTTAATATTTTTTACAAAAATGCTTCTTTTTTATTCAAATTCTCTTGCTTTTTTGTATTCTTCTTTTAATTTTTCAATTGATTTTTGTTTAAATTCTTCAGTCCAACCAAATAATTCCTGTAAATAATTTGCTGCATCATCTAATAGAGGCATAATTTCTTTAACAAAAAAATGTATCATTCCTGTTCTGCGAATAAAGAAATCTGTTAAGCAGGTAACTCCTTCGTAATTAACGGTATATGATAATTCTGCTTTTAGCCAGGCTAATCTAAAATTCTTTTCTTGATTATAAAAATCAAAGGCTTTATTTGAAATATAATCAATGTTTTTTCCGTAGCGATAAAATAATTTTTTAAAGTCAGCTATGCTTATGCCAAGTTGTTTTACTTCGTCAAATTTATTGTCGGCATATTCAATAAGTTTGATTAAGGAGTAGTCAAAGTCAAATTCACCACCGGCAAGTTTTATGTTTTTAGTTCGGCATTCTCCAATATCGTAACCTTCGGTTTTTTTAATTTCTTTGCGTAAAATTTCAATAATTTTATTTGCCATCAACCGATATCCTGTAAGTTTTCCTCCGGCAATAGAAATAAGACCGGTGTTGGAATAAAAGATTTCATCTTTGCGGGATAATTCAGATGGATTTTTACCTTCTTCGTGAATAAGAGGACGTAAACCCGACCAAGCAGAAATAACATCTTCAAATTTTAAATTAGCTTTTGGAGAGATGTTGTTAAAAGCGTTAATTAAGTATTGAACGTCTTCTGTTTTTATTGTTGGGTGTTCGTAATTATCTGTGTAATTTGTGTCGGTTGTGCCAATATAAACCACATCAAAACGAGGAACGGCAAACACCATACGATTATCGCCAACATCAAAATAAACGGAGTGTTGCAAGGGTAATTTTGTTTTGGGTACAACTATATGAATACCTTTAGTAATATGTAATCTTTGTTCGGCTTTTTCGTCGTCTTTTTTTCGCATTCTGTCAACCCAAATTCCGGTAGCATTAACTACGTATTTTCCGTACACTTCAATTGTTTGATTGCTAATGGTGTCATTAACTATTACACCGTTTATTTTAAAATCCTGTTCGTATAAAAAGTCTGTAACTTGGGCATAATTAAAAGGTTTTACGCCGTATTCTACAGCTTTTTTCATTGTTTCAACAGTTAAACGGGCGTCATCTGTTTTGTATTCGTAATACATTGCACCACCTTTAAGAGCTTCGCTTTCTAAAAGAGGTTCGGCGTTAATAACTTCTTCGCGTGTTAACATTTTGCGTTGTTCCGATTTTTTTACGTCGGCTAAAAAATCGTACAATTTAAGGGCAATATTTGTTGTAAATTCACCTAAACTTCCGTCTTCGATGATAGGTAAAATCATTTTTTCGGGCAAAACAATGTGCATAGCATTTTCGTGTACAATTTTTCGTTCACGTCCAACAGCACGAACAATTCCAAATTCCATGTGCTCAAGGTATCGTAAACCTCCGTGTACTAATTTTGTAGATCTACTGCTTGTGCCTTGAGCAAAATCTTGTTTTTCAAATAATGCAACTTTTAATCCGCGTGAGGCTGCATCAAGGGCAATTCCTGCTCCTGTAATTCCTCCGCCTACTACTATTAAATCAAAGGTTTTGCCGTTAATGGCTTGTAAATCTTCTGAACGTTGTATTGCTGATATCATGATAAATGTAATTTTAAAAGTTTAATATAGTGAATATTTTAATGCAAAAAACAAGAAATTCTTTTTTGCATTTTAAAATTCAAAAGTGAACAAAAAATACTAAAAAATAGATGACTGAAATCAAGTATTCAACAAACTTGCAAAAAAACAAAATTTTTAAATTTGTTTATATCGTAATCATTTCGGCACATCTTATTCCATCAATAGCCGACGAAACAATACCACCTGCATAACCAGCTCCTTCGCCACATGGATAAAGTTTTTTAATTTGAACATGCTCAAGGGTTTCATTATTTCGGGGGATTCTTACCGGTGATGAAGTTCTGGATTCTACGCCAAGTAAAATAGCTTCTTTAGAGATAAATCCTTTCATTTTTTTGTCAAATTCTTTTAGTCCGTCAATTAATCTTTGACTAATACTTTTAGGCAGCCATTTATTAATATCAGATGATACAACACCTGGATTATAAGAAGTTTCAGGCAATTTATTTGAAGTTCTTTTTGAAACAAAATCAGCAATAGTTTGAGCCGGAGCAATAAGATTTTCGCCTCCTTTTTCAAATGCTAATTTTTCAAGATATTCTTGGAATTTTAACCCGGCAAGAACTCCGTTTTCTGCTTTTTTCGGAAAATCTTCAACTTTTATTTCAACAACAAGCCCTGAGTTTGCAAAAGATGAATTTCGCATGGAGGGCGACATGCCGTTTACAACAACTTCGTTGGCATTAGTTGCGGCAGGTACAATAAATCCGCCCGGACACATACAAAACGAGTAAACTCCTCTGTCTTGAACTTGTGTTGCTAATTTATATTCGGCTGCCGGAAGAAATTTGCCTCGGTCGCTCATTTTATATTGTAGCTCGTCGATAAATTGTTGGCTGTGTTCAATTCTTACGCCCATAGCAAAAGATTTTGCTTCGAGCAAGATGTTGTTTTTTTCTAAAATGTAGTAAATATCTCTTGCCGAATGTCCAGTTGAAAGAATAACGCTCACACCTTCAAATTTCTGTTCATCATCTGTGGTAACACCTTTTATTGTGTTATCTTTAATAATAAAATCAGTAACTTTAGTGTTAAAGAAAATTTTGCCTCCGGCAGAAATAATTGATTTTCTGATTTCAACTATAATATTTGGCAATTTATTGGTGCCAATATGCGGGTGAGCTTCTGTAAGAATTTTTTCGTCGGCACCGTGAAATTTTAGAACATCAAGAATGTATTTTGTGTTGCCACGTTTTTTTGAGCGTGTGTATAATTTCCCGTCAGAAAAAGTTCCTGCACCACCTTCACCAAAGCAGTAATTAGATTCGGTTTTAAGTTCGTTGTTTCTGTTAATTTGAGCAATACTTTTTTTTCGTTCGCTAACTTTTTCGCCGCGTTCAATAATTACGGGTCTAAAACCGCGTTCAATTAGTTTTAAGGCGGCAAACAAACCTGCCGGTCCTGCTCCAATAATAATAACTTCGGGTTTTGTAGAAACATTTTGAAGTTTTAATTCAAAAGTAGGTCGTTGAAAATTTTCAGTTTTAAACCAAACATTTGCTCTCAAAACTACTCTAACTGGTTTTTTTCGAGCGTCAATTGAGCGTTTGAGTATTTCAATTTCCGAAATTTCCGAAAAATTAAAGTTGTTTTGTTTAGCAATTGCTGCTTTGTAAAGTTCTTCGGTTGCTGCAACTTCGGGGTTTAGTATTATTGATATTTCCTTTGGCATGTTTAAGTTTTGAATGTTAAGAATAAATTGTTTAAGGTCATAAATACAAAGCGTTTTAGACCATTCGTATTTTGCAAAAATGCTCAAATAAATTGAAATAAAAAAAGCTACCTGAAAAGGGTAGCTTTGTAAATGGCTTTTTTAAAATATATATCTATTTTTTAGTTTATAAATGTTAGATTAATTTTTTTTCGATTTTAAAATAAATTTATCGTAAAGTATTAAACCAATGACAGTTGTAAGCCCTATTGCTGTAAAAACATACCAAATGTTTTGTGGATTATAAGCTGCCCACAAATAGTCTGACAAATGAGTTGGGTCAATATTAAGTTTTTTAGCTCCGAGTGTATAAAAGTCGTTTTGAGTAAAAGTTTTGGTTATTTCAGGGATATCCCATCGGTTTTTTGTAAATTCATTTTCTAATAATGTAACTTTGTCAGACATTTTACCGTAAACATTACCGGATAAAAAACCGCCCAAAAAATTACCGCCGGCAACTGGTAAAAACGACATTCCCATATAAAGAGCTTTTCTGTCTTTAGGGGCAATTAGTCCAATATATTCGGTTATTTTTGGTGAACTAGCCATTTCTCCAATTGCAAAAACTAATATTGCCATAAATATAAAAAATGGGTTATTGAACATAAATGTTAAACCTATACCAAAAGAAGCCACAAAAATACCACTAATCATGGCATTTAATGCTTTCCATTTCATTACAACAGTTGAAATAATCAGTTGGAAAAATACAATGTAAAGAGCATCAACATTAAGTATCATTTCCGGAGCAATTGTGCCTTCAGGAGTTCCAATTTTAGAAGCTAACCAAGGCCAAACGCTTGATAGAGAATCATAGAGAACAGATGTGTCTATCCATTGTTCTATAAATACAGGCAGAGTAAAAAATAACTGCATATACATTGTCCAAAAACCAACAATTAATAGCAGAAAAATCAAGAATTTCCAGTCTTTAAATACAGTAAATATGTTATTTGCTATTTTTATAAAAGTTTCTTTTAAAGAGTCATTGTTTTTTTCTTTTTCGGGTTCTTTAAATAAGAAAAAAGCAAGAATAAAGTTAACAATAATCGCAGCTGCCGACGAAAAGAACACAAGATTCCAATTGCTTTCGCGCAGTTTAGAGGAAACAAACGGCCCAATTAAAGCACCAAAGTTAACCATCATATAAAAAATGCCAAAACCTAATGAAGATGTTTCTTTAGTTGTTGATTTTGAGATAGTTGCTGAAATAATGGGTTTAAACATTGCAGCACCTAATCCTACAATTCCAAACGCAACAAAAACAGCAGCGTAAGTGTTCATTTGTCCCATTAAAAGATAACCTGAAAAATACAGAACAAAAGCTATTAAAAGGCTAACTTTGTAACCTATTTTGTCGGCAATAGCTCCTGTAAAAACCGGAAGAAAATATACCATTGCTGATATTATCCCCATTAACATACCTTTTTGTTCTTGCGAAAAACCAAGCGCTCCGGTGTCGGTTGAAGCAGTAAGATAAATTGCCAAAACGTTAAATAATCCGTACCATGCATAGCGTTCAAAAAGCTCTATGCTGTTTGCAACCCAAAAAATGCGAGGAAATTTTTTAAAAATGCTCATAAATTTGATGAAAATTATTTGTTTGTAATTTTAGTTGATTATTAGTTAATCTGTTTTATTAAAGGCTTAATTTGTTGGTATTAATTGTTTTAAATAATAATTATTGTTCAAAATGGTTTGTTTTTTGCAAATCTATAACTTTTTTTTAATCAACAATATTATATGTATGGTGTCTTAATTGTTAAGTTCGTTCGTAAATAAAAAAATCATAATCATACTTGTGTTTTTCGTCAGTTTTATTTTCAATTTTTTCTTTCAAATCCCAATTGTTGAAATTTATTTCCGGAAAAAAAACATCGGCATTAAAATCACCATAAATACGAGTAATGTATAGTTTTTTAGCTTGATTTATAAATTGTTTGTATATTTCACTTCCTCC
Organism: Bacteroidales bacterium; assembly: GCA_016936595.1. Taxonomy (GTDB): domain Bacteria; phylum Bacteroidota; class Bacteroidia; order Bacteroidales; family JAFGUD01; genus JAFGUD01. The sequence goes on from JAFGXO010000032.1 coordinate 28,963, forward strand.
AATGATGAAGTTTTCTGATTGATTATCAAGATGTTGCCAAATGTCATCAATTTTGTTTACAATAATACAATTTTCGGCTATAAAGTTGGTGTTTGTTGTTAAAACAATATTTTTTCGTTTTGGTAACGCTCCGTTTGGTAAAGATTCAAAGGTTTTTCTGCCCATGATTATAGTTTTGTTCAAAGTGTTTTGTTTGAACCATTTTAAATCATTAGGTAAATTTGTTAACAGATTGTTTTTAAAACCAATAGCGTTATTGTTAGCTATTGCAACTATTATTGAAATTTTATACATGTAAAATATTCTATTTGGGTGTAAAATTTAATAAGAGATAAATTTAATGAGATTAAAATCTATTTTTAGATACATTACCTCTTTAGTACGGCAAAGAAACTTAAATTACAAAAGAAATCAAAACAAAATATTGAAAACTAAAGCTGTTTGTGTATTTTTGCAAAAATTATAAACAGAATAATTATGAGCGGATTAAGACACCAACGAATAACAAAACAAATACACAAAGATTTATCGGATATTTTTATTAGAATAAATAAAACACATTTTCAGGGTAAAATGATAAGCATTTCGGAGGTTAGATTAACTCCTGATTTATCTATTGCCAAAACTTATATCAGCGTTTTCCCTTCTTCCGAAGGACAAACTATTGTTGACGAAATTGAAACAATGACAAGCCAAATTCGTTTAGAGCTCGGTAATAAGATACGACATCAGGTCAGAAAAGTTCCCGAATTACGTTTTTATCTTGATGTTTCTTTTGATGAAATGGAAAAAATTGACAAGTTACTAAAAGGGGGTACCGATAATCAAGAATAAAATTTATGGCTGATAACGTTAAAAATAAAAGGTTTAAACTTGCAAATTCATACATTATTTCATCAATAAGTATAACCTTTGTGTTGTTAATCCTTGGTTTTTTTTCTTTGTTTCTTTTTAACACAAAAGACTTATCGGTTAATGCAAAAGAAAGTGTGATTGTAACTATTTTTTTAAAACCCGACGCCCAACAAGGCGAAATCGACGTTTTAAGAAATCAAATTGCAGCCGAAAATTATTGCAAAGAAATTAAACTTGTTTCCCCTGGTGATGCATTGGAGGATTTAAAAGATGAATTGGGTGAAGATATTGTTGATGTTTTAGATCATAATCCGTTGCCAACAACAATAAATTTGAATTTGTATGCTGATTATTCAAATACCGATAGTTTGCAATTTATTGAAACCGATATTAAACAAAGTTCGATTGTTGACGATGTATTTTACAACAGATCAATGATTTATCAATTAGATAAAAATGTCAAAAAAATAACGGTTGTTGTGCTTGTGCTGGAAATTTTACTTCTTTTAATGGCTACATCGCTAATAAGTAATACCGTAAGGCTTTTAATTCATTCAAAACGTTTTGAAATAAAAACCATGCAACTTGTTGGAGCTACTTCAAAATTTATATTAAAACCCTTTTTAATAACCAGTTTTTGGCATGGTTTACTTAGTTCTCTTTTTGCAATTTCGGCTTTGATTATTGCAATTTTGTATTATCAAAGCAGTGTTGACGATATTATAAAAATTGGTCATCTCGAAGAAGTTTTTGGAGTGGTTTTACTTGCCGGAATTTCGTTAACTGTTCTTTCAACAATTTTTTCGGTAAGAAAATACCTAATTTCTTCATCGGAAGATTTATTTTTTAATTAGCTTTAATTTTTTTGATTATTAGCTGAAACTTCAATTTGCATTTAAATATTTTAAACAACTAAAAATATGAAACTTTTTTCTATAGAAACCGGAAATTTTAAACTCGATGGCGGTGCAATGTTTGGCGTTGTGCCTAAAGTTTTGTGGAATAAAATATATCCCGCCGATGAAAATAATCAATGCGACTGGGCTATGCGATGCTTGCTTGTTGATGATGGCAACCATAAAATACTTATTGATACGGGAGTAGGAGACAAACAAGATGAAAAGTTTCTTAAAAATTTTGGGCTTTTTGGTGATGACACTATGATTGGTTCGCTTGCTAAACATGGCTATAAACCCGAAGATATAACCGATGTTGTTCATACTCACTTACATTTTGACCATGCAGGTGGAACAATAAAATATGACCAAAATAAAAAACTTGTACCAACTTTTCCTAATGCAACGTTGTGGGTAGGTAAAGAACATTGGAACGAAGCAACAAACGCAAATGAACGCGAAAGAGCTTCATTTTTAAAAGAAAATATTCTTCCTATGCAAGAAAGCGGAAAATTAAAGCTTATTGATGAAGAATGTGAACTTTTCCCAAATTTTCATGTAAAGTTTTTTTACGGACACACAATTGGGCAGCTTATTCCACACATAAATTTTAACGGAAAATGGATTGTTTACGGAGCCGATTTATTTCCGTCGAGTGCACATATTTATGAACCTTATATTATGGGTTACGATATGAACGCCCGACAAACTTTAGCCGACAAAAAACGTTTTTTTGCTGAGGCTCACGAACATAACTATACAATATTTTTTGAACATGATATTTATAACGAATGTGCAACGCTACTTAAAACAGAACGTGGAACTAAAGTGAAAGAAACTTTTTCGTTACAAGATTTTATTTCACAAAGTAGATAGAAAGCATATAAGAAAAAAATATTTTGGGAATCTATATTCACATACCATTTTGTGCATCAAAGTGTAGATATTGCGATTTTTTTTCGAGAGTTGTTAATAATGAGCAAGATAAAGATGCTTATGTTGACGCTTTGTGCCAAGAAATAAAGTTACAGAAAAATTATCTTGATACTTTAAAAATTGATACTCTTTATTTTGGTGGAGGAACACCCTCTGTGTTGAGTATTAAGCAATTAGAGCGTTTATTTGCAGCTATATTTCAGGTTTTTGAGTTAGAAAAAAACAATGAAATAACCCTTGAAGCAAATCCTGAAGATTTGAATATTTTTTATCTGAAAAATTTAAAAAAATACACGCCGATTAATAGGTTAAGTGTTGGTTTACAGTCTTTTAGTGATGCAGAGTTGGATTTTATGAATCGTAAACATTCTGTTGAAACATCTATTTTGGCAATAAAAAATGCACAAAAAACAGGTTTTGAGAATATAACAGGAGATTTAATATTTGGTTTACCAAATCAAACTTTAGAGCAATGGAATAATAATTTAAAACAATTTTTTGAGCTTAATATACCTCATCTTTCTGCGTATAGTTTAACAATAGAAGAGGGAACAGTGTTTGGGCTTTGGAAAAAGAATAACAAAATTAAAGAAGTTGATGAAGAATTAAGCTTAAAAATGTACGAAACTTTGATTCTTGAAGCAGAAAAAAAAGGCTATCAACATTATGAAATTTCAAATTTTGCAAAAGATGGATTTATAGCAAAACACAATTCATCATACTGGACAGGGCAAAAATATATTGGAGTAGGGGCTTCGGCACATTCTTTTAATCAAAAATCACGACAGTGGAATGTTGCAAATATTAAACAATATATTGCTTCGATAAAAAATGGAATAATACCAGCCGAAATTGAAATTTTATCAGAAAAAGATAAATTTAACGAATATATTCTTACGGGATTAAGAACTTATAATGGTTTGTGTTTGAGTAAATTAGAACTGGAATTTGAACAATTTTACAAAAAAATAAAACAAACTTTGTTTAACTTCGTAAATAGTAATTTTATAGATTTTAAAAATAATAGGTTCATTTTATCTTCAAAAGGAAAATTTTTATCGGACGCTATAATGTCGGATTTAATATTGTTATAAAATAAACAAATAATAAAAAACAATTCAATTTTATAAACATAAGATATTTTTAAATGGAAATAATAGTAAATCATGCTTTAGAAACTCAGGAAGCAAAAAATAGAATTTTAAAATTAGCCGATGAACTTAAAAAAGACTACGGTAATCAGATAACAAATTATTCTGAAACATGGAAAGAAAACACGGCCGACATTGCATTTAAAGCAATGGGTTTGAGCATAAAAGGAACATTAAACATATTGCCTAACAAAGTAACAATGAACGGTAAAGTACCATTAATGGCAAAACCTTTTCAAGGGCAAATAGAAAGTTTAATAAAAACAAAGTTAGCTGAACTGTTGGCATAAAAAAGAGAATTTCAGAAACAAAAGTATAATTTTAATATAGTCTAAAGCCTGTATAATATGTTAATAATCAATATGTTATGCAGGTTAACTTATCTTATATGCCCTTATGTAGTTCAAAAAACCTTATGTGATCTTATGTTCCTTATATGGTTCAAAAACTTATGTGGTTCAAAAATAACTAAAAATTAAAATTATCAGGATCAGGACCAACTCTCATATTTTTATTCAAACCACATATTTGATTCATCTCATCAGCAGATAATTCAAAGTCAAAAATATCAATACTTTGGGTAATTCTTGAGGTATTTGTAGATTTAGGTATTGCAATCAATCCACGTTGAATATGCCAACGTAATACAACCTGAACAGCCGTTTTATTGTGTTTTTTTCCTATTTCCTGTAGCAACGAATCGTTTGCTACGCTGCCTTTTGCAATTGGCGACCAAGCTTCAACAACAATATCATTTTTTTTACAAAATTCAGTTAAAGATTTTTGAGTTAAATACGGGTGAAGTTCAATTTGATTAACCGCAGGAATAACCGTAGCTGTTTTAAACAATTGCTCAAGATGATGAACATGAAAATTACTAACACCAATATTCTTCACACGCCCATCGTTGTATAATTTTTCCATTGCACGCCATGTTTCCAACATCGTTGATTTTTCTTTAGGCCAATGAATAAGGTATAAGTCTAAGTAATCAGTTTGAAGTTTTTTTAAAGTTCGTTCAAAAGAACGTAAAGTTGTTTCGTAACCTTGTTCGCTATTCCAAACCTTTGATGTAATGAATAAATTGTAGCGTTTAGCACCGAACTTTTTTAACGAATTACCAATTTCCTGCTCATTAGCATATATTTCGGCTGTATCAATTAAGGTAAAGTTGTTTTTTAGAGCCGATTCAATAGCATTATCAACATCCGAAGGTTTTGTGATTTTGTATGTTCCAAGTCCTAAAGACGGAATTTTATTTTGATTATTAAGAGTGAAATGTAACATAATAAATTTTTTACGACAAAGATAAAATTCAATCTAATGTTTGCAATGAATTTTTGCAATATTTATTACTTTTGACTAATCCTAAAATTTTTAAAAGGGGCGTTCTATAATATCATAAACTACAAAAAACTAAACTGTAAAACTAATATAAAATGACATTAAAAGACTTGATAATCAATTATTTAATTGAAAACAAAGAGCTTTTTACAACGCATAAAGCATATATTTTTCCGGATATTCCGGCCGAAAAGTTATCGACAGTAAAAGAAAATCAAAAAATAGGTGAAAATGAACAAATTTTGTGGGTTGTTGATTTAACCTTGTCGGGGAAAGCTGATAACAGCCTTATTTTTACCGAAACAGGGATTTATTATTTTTCAAAACTGATAGGAGTAGTAACCGAAAAAAACGTTTTATGGGCAGAAATATCTGATTCTTTTTACGACAAAAAAAGAGGATTTGTTATTATAAAATCTACCGGCGACGAGCTTGTGTTTGAAAGAATGCATTTTGATGTTTTTTATAAAAAAGAAGATGATTTAATTGATGCACGAGTAAAATTATTACAAAAAGTTAAAGATTTTGTTGAATTAAAACCTCAAGAAATTCCTGTAACCAACAACGAAAAAGATTTTATTGAAGACATAAAATTTATGCTCTACAACGATGGAATAATTGAAGAAACAGAAAAAAGTATATTAACAGTGTTGAAAAACAATTATAATATTGATGAAATTAGAGCACAAGAGTTGATAAAATCGGCAGAAGAGGAATATCAAACTTCGCCAGAAAAGATGTTTATTGATGAAGTTAATAAAATATTAGACTCCAAAGCCCAAATATCAGAATCGGAAAACAGAGCTCTTGATTTTTTTGCTCAGAAATTAAATTTGAATACTCAAACTGTTCAAAAACTTAAACAAATTGCCGTTGATAAAAAACAAATTTATTAGAATAGTGAACTATCTTTTTTATAAAACAGAAAAAAATATAAACATATTTTAACTTACATGTTAAGATTTTTAGATTTGTTATGTTAATTATTTTGGCCGTATTTAAGGTTTTTATGAAAATACTTTTAAAAAACAATTAAATAATTGATAAATTGTTTGGTTTATTGCCTTTTTTTTTATTTATATTTGTACTCGAAACTAAATGCCGGTTTTTTCGTTTCAAACGTTCTATGGATATATAAATATAAGATTATTAAGCTTGTCATTTGTATCCTTTAAAATAAATTATTTTTTAACTTTTAAAAAACAATAAAATGAAACATTTCTTTCGATTTCAATAGTAGTTTTAATATTGTTCTTGTTTGGAGTTAGCTCTTGCGAAAAATAATCAGAGTTGAAACTTGCAAATGAGAACGATAATAGTAGTTCTGAATTATTTAAAAATTGGATAAAAGAGAATACTATTCTTGTTGATTCTAATTTTATTGATGATAGTGGTTGTAATGGCTCTCTTTATGAAACAAGTTCTAAGCAGCAATTTTTTATTCCAAATTCAAATATTCAAAAGATTATTGTGGAATCTGTTGAATATGCTATGGCAGTTGATTTTGGAGATGATAATATAACTTGTTCAGGAGTTGGAGGTTGTTGTAATATTTATACCTATGGCAATGGTGTAACGATTAGAATAAATCCGAATTGTTTGCATTATTAAAGATTTATTTATCTATGGGGCAGTTTACAGCCCCATGGATTTAAACAAACTTATCATGACAAAAAATAATTTTTTCATTTATGTGTTAATAATAGCAATATCAAGCCGTAATCGTGTTAATAATACCATTGAGGAGATGGTTTTGCTTCCTGTGGATAGTATTGAACTTGATTTAATTGATTTTTCTAAGAATGTTATTTCTGACATGCAATTATATGAAAAAGATTCTTTATTAATGCTTTTTTTATACACAAAAAGTAGTAATATTGCTGTTTATAATTTTACAGAAAAAGAATTAGTTGCTCAAGTTCCGTTACAAAAAAACAAACAATTACATTCATTTTATGTCAAAAACTTTGATAGTATTTTTGTTTTTTACAACTCTTTTTTTTATCATGGTTACTCTGATAGTTTATTTCAACTGATTGATATTGAAGGGAATGTGAAAGAAATATATCCATTAAACAACACCTTTTTTAAAACAGAAACTAATGATATTTCAATTTTTGATTCGTATTATCCTCATGTTATTTTTCATAAAATTGTTTTTTTAAAAAACACCTTATATTTTTTGGTGTCAAAATATAATCAGTATAGTCTTGGAGATAGTTTATCTCGTTCATCGGAATTACCTCCTGTTGGTTCTATAAATATTGACAATAAAAATTTTACTCCCATTAATTTTAATTTTGTTTTTCCTCATGAAAATCAATTTTATCCGCAATCCTTTAATCATTATTTTATAACAAATGCTTTGAACGGAGATGTTTTATTTTACACTAAATATTCAAATATTATTCAAAAATTTGATATTTCAAAAAAAACGATTTCGTCGTATTTGCTAAAATCCGAAATATTAGACACCATACCTCCTGAGGAAGATGAAAGAAATTGTAATCAAATTAATTATATTCAAAATAAAGGTTCTTTTAATACAATTTATTTTGATAAATTCTTAAATCTATATTTTAGAACAATTTTATTGCCTAAAAAGACTTTTAAAAATGATTTATTTATTGTTGCCGATTCTAATTTTAAAAAAATAGGAGAGGGGATAATTCCTTCAGGATATAGCTCTAATATGTTGTTTTATAACGATTATGTAATTTTGTGGGATAAGGCTAAAACTTATGCAACGGAAGGGAAAATATATTTTACCAAATTTAAGATTCAACAAAAACTTTTTAATAAGGATAGTATTTTAAAAACAATTTCAATATCTGACGCACTCGATACGCTTAAATGCAGTATTCCCTCAAATGACACAGCAACAATTGCTATTCGTCCATTTTTAGATAGTTATATTATTAAAGAATCATTCTGTGTGTTAATAGTTCCTTTTATGTATAGTTGCCCTTCGTGTAAAGATTATGCTGTTAATTTTTATTCTTTAAATAAAGATGTTTTTTATAATTCCAATGTATTTTTATTGTTTGATTCTCAAAATGTTTCTGGTTTAAAATCATATACAAATTCTTTTAATTTAAGATTAGAAAATAAAAATATTTTATTGGATTCGCTTGGTTTGTATTCTAATTATATTGTTAATGGGTATTTTAACCCGAGAGTAGTGGTTGTTTGTAAAAATATAGTTGTTTATGATAAAACTTATAAACCCGATGAGATGGAAAATATTGCAACTCCTATATTTAAGTTTGTTTTAAACCAGATGTGTGACAGCCTTTGATATTTAAATTGTTTTTATATGTTGGGCTTTTAATTTTGATTTAAAAGGTTACATTTGTGTACATCTTAAAAATCCAAAACCCATGAAAATAAAATTATTTTATTTTGCATTATTGCTTTCAATTTTTGCATTTTCTTGCAAACCGTATAGTCGAGATAATAATGATAACAATCAAGATGTTGATGAACAAGATACAACTCAGAGTAGTTTTAATAATAATGATGTTGATTTTGAATTTGCCTTTGTATCATCAAATAAATATATTGTTCTTGAAGCAGATGCAGACACAGCTATTTCAACCGGGAAAGCCTATTCTCCAATAGGTTATGCTGATTACAGGTATTCAGCGGTTAGAGATATTTCGGCAGATTTTGTGCCAAGTGAATATCAAAATATTGTTGGAAAAACTGTGTTGGTAAGTACAAAAGCCGGAGATGTTTTTGAAGTTAAAATAACTTCTGTTAAAATGATAGCCGATTGTATTCCGCATTTTGGCACAGTTCAAACATGGGACGGATATCTGGACGGCAACAAATATACCGATGCACAAAAAGCGGCTCAAATTTGGAACATGGGAGACCATTTTGTTGTTGCCGAATTTGAAACATCTGAACAAATTGATGATGAAATAGTTTTTGCTGTTCCCGATAATGATATTAAACCTTTTGTTTATCCTTCTTCGGATAAAAATTCTGAAAAAGTTGCTATGAGACAACGTATTTTAGATGGTTTGTCAGGCACAAAAATTTTTAATAATTATCAAAATATGTATGTTGAATATGATGATACAGGCCAAAAATGGTGGAATAATTCAGATATTTATGAGGTTTTTTCTTTTATTGAAACAAAACCAAATGAAATTTATGTAGCACTATATCAGGCTCTTGGTAATCCTTGTGGAGGAGAGTATTTTTATACAGCTTTTTCAGTTTCAAAATTTAGAACAGATGGTTTGATTGAAACAATGTATTTAACCGAACAAGGTTTTGATTTGGTTTTAGCAATTGATTATAATGGAGATGGCGAATTAGAATATATAGTAGATAATTTTTACGGAAAACGTATTTTGATTTTTTTGGGCGAGCCCGATTGGGTAAACAAATTTGAATGGACTATTCCGTTTTTAGATTGTCCTTGTTAAAAATCTTGTAATTTAGTAATAAGATCTTTCACTTTACGCGAAGCAATTTTAATTTCACCTTTTGATAATTCAATTTTTCCCGATTGGTGAATTGCTTTAATGTGTAAAGGGTTGATAATAAAAAACCTCGAAGGTCTTATAAAACCTTGATTTAATAGTTCTTTTTCAAATTCACCTAATCCTTTAGAGGCTTCAATGTGCTTTTCTTGAGTAGATGTATGAATGTATGAACAGCTCTGACCTTTAACGGTTTCTAAAAAAATAATATCTTTATAATCAACAAAATAAGTTCTGCTAAACGACGATATAATACATTTTTTAAACGACGAAGCAAGTTGTTTTTTTAGGTTTTGAATATTATAAGTTTCGGCAATTTTGTTTCTTAATCTGTTAATGCTACATTCAAGTTCTTCTTTATCAATAGGTTTTAACAAAAAATAAACAGCTTCGTGCCTTAAAGCTTCAATAGCATATTCTTTGTGAGCGGTAGTAAAAATAATGTAAGGAGTAATATCAAATTCTTCTATTTGTTCGATTATTTCAAAGGCTTGTTTTCCAAATAGTTGAACGTCAAGAAAAACAAGATTAGGTTTTTGGTTAATAATTAAATTTGTGGCATCTTCTACTTTAGCAGCGGTTCCAACAATTTTAATATCGTTGTAAGGAGAAAGAAGTTTTTGTAATAATTGTTGTTCAATTGCTTCGTCTTCGATTATAACTGCGGTAATTTTTTGATCCATATAACGGTATAAAAATTTAAGTCAAAATTATAAAATTTTTGATGGAATAAAAATTTCAATCCTGGTGCCTTTAAGTTTGTATTTGTAAAGATCAATAATTTTGTAACTTATATTTGTTTTGTATCTGCTGTTGTAGAGTTTAATAATTTCGTTAATAATTTTTAATCCCTGTCCTGAATTTATTTTTTTAATGTTTTTAGATGCTTCAAACCCCATTCCGTTGTCTTGTACAGCAAAAACAACAGTGTTTTTGATTAAAGTTCCGTCAATTAATAATTTCCCGCCGGTTTCAAGGTGTTCTAAACCGTGTTTTATAGCGTTTTCAACAAAAGTTTGAATAATCATTTGAGGCACTTTAATTGATAAATTTATTTTAGGATCAATTTTGAATTCGTATTCAAATCTGTTTTCAAATCTAAATTTTTGAATATTAATAAATTTCTCAACAAAAATAAGTTCGTCTTTTAATGATCTTTGAATGCTTTTTTGGTCTTCCTGAACTTGCCTGATTAGTGCGGTTAATTTTGTAGTATAATCGTAAGCAGTATCTTGATTTTGAGTGTAAATAGCCCCCGAAATATTTGCGATGGCGTTGTATAAAAAGTGTGGATAAAGTTGATTTGAGAATGAGTGAAATTGCAGGTCAATTATTTTACGCTTGTGTTCTCTGCGTTTGTAAATAAATCTAACACCACCGAGCGTAAGTAAAAAAGTAAGAAGAACAATAGCCGAAACATAAATATATTTAAACCATGTTTTTTGCCATAATGCTTCTTGTATTTCAAAACTCCATTCGGTAGGATTATCATTCCAAACTCCGCTTTCGTTACAAGCCCAAACTTTAAAAACGTAGTTGCCCGGAGGTAAATTTGTATAAGTAGCTGTCCTTTTTTTAGTAGGCGGCGACACGGCTTTGTCGTATCCTTTAAGCTGGTATTTATACAATACTTGTTTAGGTGCTCTATGGGAAATACCTGTGTATGAGATGCTTATGTTATTTTGAGAGTAGTCTAAATTAAATATAGAGTCATGGATTGTAAAGATTTCAAGGTTTTTGTCTGAGTATGTTTTTTGAGTAATTAAAGTAATTGGAGGCGTAAAATTTTCGGTTAATTTTAGGGGATTAAATTTAACAACATGAGATTTTGTTGCCACCCAAATGTTGCCTTTTGAGTCTTTAAAAATACCGTTTAAAATTACTTCTACTCCTAAAAAACCGCTGGAATGATCATAAAATCGAATAGTTGTATCTTGGTTTTGGTACATTGTATTCAAGTTTAGTAATCCAATTCCGCGAACTAATCCAATAATTAGAGTATGGTTATTGCTACCGTTAATTGCAGTAATGTTTGTTTTTAGTTCGGGGTGGTTAACTTTTGTAAAGTTGTTATAATCATAAACAAAAAGCCCGTTTAAAGCACCAATCCATAAATTGCCCGTGTAATCTTTGTAAATGGTCATTGCTCCCATTATTGGCAGGGAATCTTGATTAAAAAAAACAGTGTTTTTATAGTTGTACATTCCAATTTCTTGACTTGTGCAAAAATAAATATTTCCATCGGAGCCTTTTTCAATGTCGGTTACGGGTTGGTAATTTGTATTTGAAGAATTATTTATTATTTCAAAAGTTTTAAAATCGGGTTTAGTAATAAAAATGCCGTTTGAAGTACCAATAAAAATTTTGTTATTAGAAGTATCTTCGTATATGCAATATTGTTTGTCGAGGGCATCGAATTTAATTTTTTCAAATTTTTGTTCTTTAAATAAATATATGAAGTTTTGATTGGTTGTAAAAACAACTGTTCCGTTTGAAAGTTTAGTTGCTCCATAATTAAACGCAAATTTTTTGCCACTGGTTTTGTTTTCAATATCTGCAATTTGCTCAATAAGTTTAGGGCTTGCAAGTTTTATGTTGTTTTTTTTGTAATTAAAAAAAGATAAACTTCTATTATCAATAGAAAATTGGTAAGAAGATGTAAACCAAATATCTCCAACAGCATCTTCAACAATAGAAGTTAAACCGTGGTTAATTTCATACAAATCGGTAAAATTTTGAAATGCAGTAATTCTGTACAAACCATTTTCGCTTCCTACCCAAATATTTTCTTGGTTATCTATTAAAATGTCTATAATTCCTTGTTTTTCAGTTATTTTGCTTGTGTTTTTTTCGGAAGAAAAGGAGTAAATCGTATTTGTGTTTTGATTGAAGCTGATAAATTCGCCGGTTTTTAGTATTGTTTTAATTTTTGAGTTAGGTATTATTGCAATTGTTGTATCAATTTTATTGTTATTAAATCTGTAAATAGAATCGTCTGAAATAAAATAGATGTAGCCAAATTTATCGCTAAAGCAATATTCAAAACAACTTTTATTGGTGTATTTAAATTTAGAAGAGTCGGGCACAGAAAAAACGCCTAATTCGCTTATTGAAAATAAGTATTTATTTTTTGGGGAATAAAAAAGATCAAATATCCACTGATTATTAAATGCTCCCAAAGAATTAAATTTATTGTTTTTAAATGAATATATTGTTTGTTTGTAAAAACCAACATCTAAAATCCAAATATTGTTTTCAAAATCAATTTCAAAATCCTGAAATTTACTGGCAGAATCTAAAGAAAAAGATGTGAATTTATTGTTTTGAAATTTGTTAACGCTTTTACGATTTAAAACCCAAATATTGCCGTTTAAATCTTCAAGTATTTTTACAATATAGTTTTCGGCTAATCCCTCAAAAGTTGTGTAGTTTATAAATTCAAAGCCGTCAAATTTACTTAGACCTCCTTGAGTTCCAATCCAAATATAACCTTTAGAATCCTGGAATAGAGTAGTAATATGCGACTGAACTAAACCGTCGGCAGGTGAATAATAAACGAAATCTGTTTGTGATTTTGCGTTAATGAACAAAAAAAGAGTAATTATTACAAGAGATATTCTTTTCAAATAAAAATAGATTTTTTAGCAATGAGTAATCAACAAAAGTAACAATTTTTATCGATTTTTTAAAATAAAAAAAGCCCTAATCAAAATAATGAAAAGGGCTAATTAGTTTTAAAAACAAAGAATTATTTATAGAAAACCATAAATTTGATTTGATAAGAAGAATAAGAAGAATAGCTATCGTAGTTTTTCATTACAATTTTCATTTCTCTTGTTGTGTAGCAAGTAAATTCAATAACTTCTACGTTATCATCAGTTGTTGATTTGTCGTACAAAGAACCATCATCATCGTATAAATAAAGGTCAGCATCATTTACGCCGTCATCTTCGGGGAAACAAACAACTACATAGTCATTTCCTGAATAAAATGTTTTCCACTCAGAAAAAGTTTCTCCTTCACTTAAATAAGCATATTTTGTTAGTGAAAGGCTGTAACCTTCGTTTTCCATTAATTCTTGAACTTCTCTTTCAGTGCTTTGCGAGAATGCAACAGTAGCAATAGCTACGATAAATAAAGATAGTAATAACTTTTTCATATTTTATTTTTTTAAGTTTGAGTAAATTTACGTAATAACTATTAAATAAGTTTGTTGTTTTCTTGTTTTTTGTACGAAAATGCAAATTTGGGTAATGAACAATCATTTTTAAGGTATTAAAACATATCAATTCTAAATTTATAAAAAGATATTTTGACAAAAATTGTTGATTTTTTTGGAGTTTAGTCTTGTAATTATTTGTTAAACAAAAAAAGAGCCTCAATTTTTTGAGGCTCTTTTGTGTGATTTTGTATCAATTATTTCCAAAAAACTAAAACGTGAACTTTGTATCTACTTGAACTTGAATAGCTGTCGTAGTTTTTAATTTTAACTTTTAGTCTTTGGTCAGATGTACCACTGTAAGTTAAAATTTCCATTTGATTGTCTGTTGTTCCTTTGTCAATTTCATTTCCATATTCGTCAATTAAATATAGATCAAGATCATACACTCCTTCTTCTTCAGGGAAAGCAACAATAATATATTCATTCCCCGAGTAAAAAGTTTTCCAAAAATGGTCAAAATCGTCTTCAGCAAGATAAGTTTCGTATTCGTCTGAAGAAACATCGTAACCTGCGGCATCCATTAGCTTAATTAAATTGTCTGCTTCATAATAACTTTGAGCAAACGTACTTCCAGCAAATGCGAAGAAAATTGCAATAACAAATAATTTTTTCATAACAGTAAATTTTTAAAATTTGTGTAAAAGTATTTTTTATTTTTATTAAAATCAACTTTTTTTTTGTTTTTTTGATGAAACTACAATTTACAAACATGAGTGGGCAAATATTAAAGTTAAAATTTTATTTGCTTAACTAAGAATTTATTTAATGTTTTTTAAAATATAATTTTAATATGAAAGAAATAGAGAGAAAATTCCTCTTGGAGGCTATTCCGAAAGATATTTACATTGTTGAAAAAATAAATATAGAGCAGTATTATTTGTGTTCCGATAATGGTTTTGTTACAAGAATTAGGAAGATTGATGAAGTTTATAATGTTGGTTTTAAAACCGGTAGTGGACTTGAACGCTTGGAAAAGGAGATTTTAATTAGCGAGAATGATTTTAATGATTTGAAGAAGATGAAGATTGAACGAAAAATTCGCAAATTTAGGCATATTTGTAAAATTGATGAATATAAAATTGAAATAGACGAATTTAGAGATAATTTGCAAGGTTTGCTTGTTGCGGAGGTTGAGTTTTTAAGTTTAAATGATGCCGAAAATTTTACGCCTCTAAGTTGGTTCGGCATTGAATTAACTAACGACATGAGGTTTACAAATGCACAATTATCAAAACTTAAAGATTTGACTTATTTACATTTGTAATAATTTTGACCAGTTGCCAATTAGCGAGTTATATTTTTTGCTCTCAAGTAAAAGTTGAGCAAATTTTTTGCGAGGAATTGTTTTGCACCCAAGTGAGCTTAAGTGGTTGTTTGGCATCTGGCAATCAATAAATAAAAAGTTGTTTTTTTCAAGTATTTTGCACATTGATATAAATGCAAATTTTGAAGCATTTGTTTGATAAGAAAACATTGATTCTCCAAAAAAAGCGTTATTCAACGAAATGCCGTATAAACCTCCAACAAGTTTTTTGTTTTGCCATGTTTCAAATGAGTGTGCGTATCCTTTTTTGTGCAATTTTATGTAGTTTTTTAGCATATTATCTGTTATCCAAGTGCCGTCTTGTTTTTTTCGTTTTATTTTTTGACAATTAGATATAACTTGCTCAAAATCAGCATCTATTTTAAGTTCAAAAATATTTTGGTTGAAGTAAACATTCATGCTTTTGCTGATTTTAACCTCCGACGGACTCATAACAGCTCTTGGGTTTGGCGACCACCAAAGTATATGTTGTTCTTCGTTAAACCAGGGGAATATTCCTTTAGAGTATGCTTCAATAATCCATGTTGGATTTAATAGTCCGCCAACAGCAAGCAAGCCGTCTTCATTTGCGTTCTCTATTTCAGGAAAAGAGGGTGGATCAAACGGGAGCAGAAAAAACATTTTTTTGATTTTTTTGTGAATAGATAATTTTTAGTTTAACCCTCCTCTTTGGACTATTGCAGATAAACCGCAGTTAACTAATTTATCTTTCATTTTTTTCATTTCTTCAAATTCGCCGGTTTTTACTACGCTGCTTCCGGTGTGGTGTATAATTATTGCAAATTTAAAAGCTATTTCATGGGTAAGTTCGCAAATTTCTATAAAGCAATTAATTACGTGTTCAAAGGAGTTAATATCATCATTAAAAACAATTAGAGAGGCGTCAAAATCGTTTGTAGTTTTAGGTTTTGTTTTGGTTCGTTTTTTTTCTTTAGTATTCGGATCCATTTTGTGAAATTTTTAATGCCTGACTGTTGCAAAGATAATTGATTTTAATTAAAATTTCACAAAAAAAACATTGTTCGGTTAAGCGAAATAATGGATTTATAAAAATTTATTATTTGTAAAAATATTGAACTGTTCTGTTTAGGTTATTACCAAAATAAACAATGTTTAGTTCTACTTTACGAAGTTATAAAATGCTTATTTACATTAAAATGCGTTACATTCCCGATGATAAACCTGAGAGGGTTTGCACATGAATAACCGCAGGTGCAACCGGTGGATAAATACTTGAATGATATGGTCTCATTTTTTATTTCCTTGCTTCAAAAATAAAAAAAAACGAATAAAAAACTTGAAAAAAGAATTTTATTCGTTGTTTTTTTAATTTGATTTTTTTTATTGTTTTAAATAGGTATAACCTCCTATTTCAAGAGTAGTTGCATCTATAAAATTATAGCTCATAGTATAATTGCCTACATTTGGAATGTTTAAATATAATTGTTTTGAACCTTCATTATAGGAAAAAGTTCCAATATCTGTTCGAGTTACACCTGTTGAACCATTGAATTTGTTATATTGAAAAGAGTTGTCTGCATTAAAAGTGTATTTGGCATAACTATTCTCATGTTCGAAATCCCAAGCATCATCTCTCCAAGCACCAATAAATGGATTACTTGGTGTTGATGGTCCACTTTGCAGTACAGAAACAATCTGTACCATACCATCTTTTGTTGTTACTGTAATGTTACCACTTCTTGAACTTTCGGTTGTGTTTTCCTGATAAGTTACCGAAAATGCACCGTTGTCTTCACCTGATGCTGTTCCCACTGTCAGCCAACTTTGGTCTGCTGTTGCTGTCCAACTTGTGTTGCTGGTAACATTTATTGAGAAACTACCCGCTTCTTTTGCTAAACTCTGGCTTGTTGGCGATAAAGTTAGCAACTCTTCTTTATTACAACCAGTGAAACTAATCACTACTGCCATTAAGGCAACCGCCACAATACTGAAAAAATTTTTCTTTTTCATAAAAATAATTATTTGTTTGCCGTCAATTCCCCAAAAAGCAAGATTAAATTAATTTTAATTATAAAAAAGCGTGGGAACTGTAACTTATCCGTTTTCAGAGGTATCGCCAAACACCCACAGTTACAAATAAGAACAGCCCACGCCACAAGCGTGAGCATTCGTCTTATTTCTTGTAACTGTTTTGAAAATTGGCGATTTTCTGAAAACAAGAAAATAAGCTAAACGCTTTTAACTTTTAATATTTTAATTTTTTATACCATTGGCACTATTTTAATTTGATTGCAAAAATAATATTTTTTTAAACAAACAATTTTATTTGTTCCTGAATTTCTTTTTTTACTTCTTCCCAACTAACTTTTTTAATCATTATTGGGTTAATTTCTGTATCGGCATCTTCAAAATATCCAAGACTTTTTACTACATGAAAATAATTTACATTAGGAAATTTCTTTTTAAATAAATCAAACATTTCTTTGAGTGTAAATTCTTTAAGCAAAAAGTAAATGTCAAAAAAATCTTTTTTTGACCCACGATTTCCAATTGCTGAAAGTTTCATTGGAATTATATCTTCTTTTGAAAGCATTCTAATTCCGTCTATTTCAAGAACTTTTTCAATTAACGGATAAGGATATTTTATGATGTCAATCTTTATATAATTGTTTGAATTGTCTGGATACTCAATTTTGTTTATTACTGAATTTTCAAACTCTGTAACAATTTCTAATTTGTAGTTTTTTCTTAATTCCGATAATATTTGTTGTGGTTCAAAATCAATGTCCGCAAACAAATCTAAATCCACAGAAATTCTGTGTCCGAGCTGTAAAGCAAGTGCAGTTCCGCCAACAAGATTAAATGGCTTTAAGCATTTTTCTTGCATTAACTTTTTTAAAAGTTCCAAAGTTTTTGGATAGACTGCGGTGTATTGTAGCATTTGAATTCTGTTTTTGGTATATTAAAATAAAAACTGCAAAAATTTAATGTTCTTTTATCTAAAAATTTCATCTTTTGGATTTCTTCTTTAATTTTTTCTATTCCGTAAAATATTTTTAATTGCTCCCAATCCTGTATATTTCCACGCAAAAGTATCCTGTTGATAATATGTCGTGCATTTTTTTCAAAATCTGCACTTTCAATATCAACGTCCCAAAATAATGATTTATCAAGTTCAAATTCCATTTGTTATTTCAAGTTTGTTTTATAATGCAAATTTACGAAAATTATTATTTAAAAACTTAATTCTTTCTTATTTTTTTTTTAGTTGACCATATCAAATCGCAGTTATTATTTGCCACGCATTGCATACGAGGTTATTCATATTAAAGTACTGTCGGGCTTGAAGCTAATTACTTAAAATAGTGAGGTATAATTAGAATACAACTATCTTTGGGGAGTGTTTTGATCAGAGCAAATTATCTGAAACTATTCCACGTAATTTTTTTAAAAAAGAAAAATTATGATATATGAAAAACTTTTAGACGATATTGTTTGCAATGTTTTACTGCAATAGAAGCTATTCTTTTAGCTGGTCATATTTAGCGAGATGAAAAATATTTTATTTTTTTAATTTTTTATTGTTGATAAAGGCAAAATTAATTATAAGAATTATTCGTCTCTCGGAGCCCACGAAGCAGTTTTGATTAAATCGGGGAATGCGAATGGTTTAAAAATTGATTTTCCTTTTAAAATTCGTAAGCAATCTTGAATCCCCTCGGTTATGCTTGGGTGAGGGTGAATTGTTTTTAATACCTGATCAACGCTGTTTTTTTGGTTCATAATATGAGCAATAGAAACAATAAAAGCAGAAGCTTGCGGGCCTGCGGCACGCATACCTAAAATACGCTCTTCGCCGTCGTTGCTAGCAAGTATTTTAATAAAACCGTTAGTGTTTCGCATTGCTAACGCCCTGTTTATTAGTGCATTAGAATAAAAAACCATTTTGTATGGAATTTTCATTTCGCGTAAAGTTTTTTCATTTAATCCAACTGCTACAACTTCGGGTTTAAAAAACATTAAGGTTGGCATGTTGTAATAGCTAATAGGGTGATTAATTTTATTATACACTCCTCTAACGGCATATCTGCCTTGCATTTCGGCAACACTGTAAAGTTGAGTTTGTCCGGTAATGTCGCCGGCAGCAAAAATATTTGTATAACCAAGTTCCGAATAAACACAATTTCTGTCGTCTATAGTTAAATGACCATTTTTAGTTGGTGTTACTCCAATGTTTTTTAAACCTAAATTATCAGTATTTGGAATGCGTCCGATTGCTATAAATGCAACATCAACTTCAATAACTTGGCTGTGTCCGTCGTCGTAATCGAGCACAACTTCTAAGCTGTTTTCTTCTTTTCTGATAGTGCGTAAATTTGCAGTATGGTGAATAATAACGCCGTTATTTTCAAGGTTTTGAGAAACAAAATCGCTCACATCGTCATCTTCAAATGGAATAACTCTATGTTGACGGTCGAGTAGGTGAACCTCTGTTTGTTTAAAATTTGAAAAAATTGTGGCAAACTCAGAACCTATAATTCCTGAACCAACAATTACCATTTTTTCGGGAAATTCTTTAAGATTAAAAATATCGTTGGAGGTTATAATGCGTTGATGATCAACTTCTATACCCGGATATAATCGGGGGCGAGAGCCGGTTGCAATAATAAAATTATCGGCTTGAATTTTTTCGGAGGTATCGCCTCTAACAATTTCAATTGTATTTTGATCTATAAAACTGGCATGACCATGTTTAAGTGTTAAACTTTTATCTGCAAATCGTCCTTTTGTAAGAGTTTCTATTTGCGATTTTATTTGATAAACTTTAATTTGTGCTGCGGCTCTAACCGATTTTAAAACTTTTCTAAAATCAACTTGTAAACCCGAAGCCCGATAGCCGCGTTCAACATTTGCAGCAATTGCATAATCTTCGGAAAGATGCCAAAGGGTTTTTGAAGTTAAAGCTCCATGAAAAACACCTGCTCCTCCAAGTGCTGATTTTTCAATAATACAAACATGTTTATTCATGTCTATTGATCGCATTGCTGCCGAAAATCCGGCCGGACCTGAACCAATTATTATTATGTCGAATTTTTCCATTTAACTTATTGTTATAATTTTTTCAAAAATAGGATTTTTTTATCTGTTTTAAAAATTGATTTTAAAATTTATAATATTAAGTGTGTAGTTTGTTGTTAAAAAAAATGTTGTATAAAAAAAACGTTCGGTTGCTGATTTTGGCGATAAAAAAAATATATGTTTTGTTTTTTCTTCAAACTTTTTTTTATTTCAAGAAATATTCACACAAAAAAACAAACCCGAATTCAAAATTAACTGAAATCGGGTTTTTTCTTCATAATAAACTTAAATTAAAATTTAGTGTCTTATAGCAAATTTTTTGCTTTCGTTACCAATTTTAACTATATAAATGCCATTAGGCAAGTATGATGTGTTCATATAAAAATTTCCTTTAGCGGAATTAATTGAAAATTGTTGCAACAAACTTCCTTTGATATCATATAACTCAACATATTCTGAATTTAGTACATCATAAGTAATAAATACTTGATTAGATGCAGGATTTGGAGCAATGGTGATATTATTTTCTGTTACTACCGAAGGAACTCCGGCAAGTGAATAATCGTACATAAAGCATATTGTTGCAGTGTCGGTATCATCGTTTGTGTTAACAAATTTAAGTCTCATAAAAAAATCTTGGATTGAACTGTTCGACCAGTAATTTAAATGGCCTGCATCACAAGAATCGGCACCGATAGTTATTCCAAATCCAATATCCTGAGGTCCGGTAGGTGTTGCACAAGTTCCGGCAGTACAAACTTCTACGCCAATAGCGTCGGCAGGAATATAGATATGTGTTACAATTGCTTTATAAGTTAAATCGGTTGTATGTGCATTGTACACGCTAAAATTGAATTCTTGGTCGGCATTAATATAAATTGTGTCGCCGTTGTTATAAACTGTTTCACAATCTGAAGCTTTAACTAAAATTTGAGAAAAAAC
Source organism: Bacteroidales bacterium (assembly GCA_016936595.1). Lineage (GTDB taxonomy): Bacteria > Bacteroidota > Bacteroidia > Bacteroidales > JAFGUD01 > JAFGUD01. The sequence continues at coordinate 50,169 of JAFGXO010000032.1, forward strand.
ACTATTAGTAACAAATACTAAAAAGGCAAAAAAGATAATTTTTTTCATGATAATTAATTTTGTGATTTTAAATTACAATTTATTTATGAATTAACCCAATCTGATAAATAGTTGTACTTTTCTGTAAGACTACCATTTTCTGTAATGGTTGCACGTTTAATAACAGATTCTGTATCGTTTCTAAATAAAAAAGGGAAAATATTATCGATAAGGGTTTTACTAAAGTCTTCGGATGAATCGCGAGGTAATTCGCCGGGCAAATTATCTATTGCCATAACCGAAATATTTTTTTCGTTGCTAAAAGCCGGTTCTTCTTTTTGTGTTTGAATATTGTAATCGTAAAATGGTTCAGCAATAGTAGATGCTCTGAGCGTTGATGCAATAGGTTGTTTTATATCACAAGAAACATCGGCAACAACTTTAATATTAAAGTTGGTTTGTTTTGTTTGTTCTGTGGTAATAAATTGAGGCGATTTTGGATGCCAAAAATGGCAAGCTACGTAAATATCTGCTACTTTAGTATATGGTTCAAAGGTAGTTTCGTATTCTTGCGGATTTGCAAAAAAATGAGGGTATTCAAATTTTTTCCCGTGCTTGTGTTTAACGTAATGTGGTGGTTCAACCTTAGCAAATACTGCTTCATTAAAAGATTTTTTTAAAAACTCTTCGGGTGTAACTTCTTTAATGCCAAAAGCTTTAAGGGTTTCAGTTGCACCAATAGCTACACGTCCGCCGCCTGTGATTACAATTTTTAATGGTTTTAGTTGTATGTTTTTGCAGTGTTCGTACATTTCTTTTTTGTCGAGGTATTCGTTTGCCGGTTTTATGTTAAAATCACCAGAACGAAGCCCCCATGCACGCATTCCGTTATATGCTCCAACTACGCCTGCCCATTTACCAAAAGCAACTAATCGCATGCCTTTAGTGTTTGTTAGATATTCATAGTCGATTAAATTAATTTTTTTGTTGATTATGGCTTTTAATAAAGGTTTGTTGTAGGGTTGTTTTTTTGCAACGTGGGAGAAAAATAAATAGGTTTTGTTTGGAATTAATGCTTCAATTTTTACTTCTTTTACACCAATTAAAATATCACAATCCGATAAATCTTCTTTTAAAGTTAGTCCTTTTGATAAATATTCTTCATCTTTAAAAGCTCTTAAAATGCTTGGTTGAACAAAAAGATCAACATTGGGAAATTTTTGCAACATTTCTATTGCTGTATTGGGGGTTAAAGCAGCTCGTTTATCGGGTGGATTTTTTGTTTCTTTTAATAAACCTAATTTTATTTTCTTCATGTAAATTATTTTTTATATTTTTTAGCTTTCTTGCAAAATTAATATTTTTAATTTATCTAAAAAATTCATGTTATTAACCTGTTTGTTTTTAAAACTTTGAATTGAATGGATTAGAGGATATTTTATTCAAAATATAAATTTTTTTTATCTTTGGCTTTAAAAAATATGCTTACATTTTGTGAATTAAATAAGCAAATGCAGGTTAGTGATATTTTGAATATATTTTAGTAGTTTTTATAACTTGATAAATGATAAAAATGGATGGAAAATCAATAAATAGACGAAAAAAAACTAACAATTATAGTGAAAACACAAAAACAATAGTTGAAAATGAGGAAATAATTAAAAATCCATCAAATATTGATGACAAAAAAACAGAAACAAATATTAATTTTGATGTCAAAAAAAATGTTATATATCTTTTTTTACTTGTAGTTGTTACTTTTGGGGTTTTTTCGCCAACATTTAAAAATACTTTTACAAATTGGGACGATGGTAAATATGTTGCCGAAAATCCTTTAATTCAACCTTTAAATTTTGAAACCGTAAAAGAAATTTTCTTTTCAAAAGATTTAGGGAAACGCTATTGGATGGGGAATTATCACCCCTTAACAATGTTGTCGTTGAGCATAAATTACGCTTTTTCGGAGGTTGATGATGATGGTAATGCCAATGCTTTTGGTTTTCAGCTTGTGAATATTATTCTGCATGTTTTAAACACATTATTAGTGTTTTTTGTGATAAAATTATTGTTGAAAAATTTGAATATTGCTTTTTTTGCCGCAATTTTGTTTGGTATTCACACATTACACGTTGAAAGTGTTTCTTGGATTGCCGAGCGTAAAGATGTTTTATATACTTTTTTCTTTCTTTTAGGGTTGCTTTCGTATATTAAATATTCTTATGATTTTAAAATTCGTAACTATTTATTTGCTTTTCTGTTTTTCTTTCTGAGTTTATTGTCTAAAGGTCAGGCAGTTACATTGGCTGTAACGATAATTTTAATTGATTATTTTAAAGACCGAAAATTATTAAGCACCAGAGTAATTGTAGAAAAATTATTATTTTTAATTTTGGCTTTTGTATTTGGTTTAATAGCAGTTACGGCACAAAAAGAAGGCAATGCTCTTCAGGTAATTAACTCAACTCCTTTTTTAAATAGAATTGGAATAGCAAGTTATGGTTTTACGGTGTATATTTTAAAATTATTTGTACCAATAAATTTAAGTGCAGTTTACCCATATCCCGATATTGTGCACCAAACAATTCCGGCGTATTTTTGGCTTGGCTTAATAACTGTTGCTTTAACAGCCTTTGCTGCTTTTAAAACAATGAAATCTAATAAAATTATCTTTTTAGGGATTGGTTTTTTTGTGGTTAATATTGTTTTGCTTTTACAATTATTGCCAGTTGGAAGTGCTATATATGCAGATAGATACGTGTACATTCCTTCTATTGGATTTTATTTAATTTTTGCGTATTTTTTAAATAAAGTGAAAGATAAAAACATGCAATTTGTAATTCTAAGCGTTTATGTTGTCACTCTTTCATTTTTTACAATAAATAGAATTGATGATTGGAAAGACAGCACCACTTTGTGGGAAGACGTAGTTGTAAAACAGCCAAATTCGGTTGTTGCGTGGAATAATCTTGGAAGTGAGTATAATAGGACAGCAACATATTATTTAGATTCCGGAAATGTTCAAAAATTTGAAGAATATTCAAACAAAGCTATCGATTGCTTTAATACAGCTATTATCCAAAAACCTGATTATACGAGTGCTTTTTATAATCGTGGATTTTCAAAATTTAACATTGCTGATTTTTCCGGCGACACTACTATAATGCTGTCGGCTCTCGAAGATTTTAATAGTTCTATTTCAACTGATATTGAATTTTTTGAAGGTTATTTGCAGCGTGGTATTATTTACGATTGGCTTGGAAATTATCAAAAAGCAATTATTGATTTTAATTATGCTTTAAAATTCAGACCAAAAAATACACGCTTGATTGTTAACAGGGGTACAACAAAAGGCAAAACCGGCGACTATGATGGTGCTATTGATGATTTTAATTTAGCAATTAGTATAAATCCCGACCAACCACAGGCATATTCAAACAGAGGTTTAGCTTATGCTTTTAAAAAGGAATATGAATTGGCTATTGCAGATTATACAACATCTTTAAATTTTGAAAACGACGGAAAAACTTTTTTTAACAGGGGTATTGCATATTTTAGAATTGAAGATTATTCAAATGCAATTATTGATTTTGAAAAAGCAATTATGTTAAATTTTGCAATCGGTGAACTTTATTTTTATAAAGCTTTAAGTGAACAAAATTTATCTCAAAAAGAAAAAGCTTGCGAAGATATGCAAAATGCTGTAAATAAAGGGTTTAAGCCGGCTTTAAATTATTTGCAAATTTTTTGTGGGTAATAAGTTTTCCAATATTTTTTAAAAAAAAGAACGCAAAATATTTTTGTTTTGCGTTCTTATTAATTTTATCTTTTAAAGTTAAACGCTCATAATATCTTTTTGTTTTGCGTCGATAACTTTGTCAATTTTTGCAGTAAATTCATCAGTAATTTTTTGAATATCGTCTTGTACGCCTTTAGATTCATCTTCAGAAATTTCTTTGCTTTTTTCTAATTGTTTAATTTCAGCAATTGTATCTCTTCTGATGTTACGAACAGCAATTTTAGCGTTTTCGCCTTCGTTTTTAACCATTTTAGACATTTGTTGACGGCGTTCTTCGGTAAGTTCGGGTACAACAATACGAATAATTTCGCCATTATTTACCGGATTAAACCCCAAATTAGCTTTTAAAATTGCTTTTTCAACTTCGCCAATCATTTTCTTTTCCCAAGGTTGAATTACAATTGTTCGGGCATCTGAAGTTCCTACATTTGCCATTTGCGTTAAAGCAGTTAACGACCCGTAGTAGTCAACTTTTACATCTTTTAACATTGCCGGCGATGCCTTGCCTGCTCTAATTTTTGTTAATTCTGATTCTAAGTGGTTTAATGCCTTATCCATACGGTCTTTGGCATCGTCCATATAAATTTCAACTTCTTCGTTCATTTTGTGATTGGTTTTTGTTTAAACGCCGCAAATATACCCTTTTTTTGAATATTTTCCAATTTTTAATTTTCAATGTTCTATTTAAGAGCATTTTTAAAACCTCCTTATATATTTAAATAATATTTGAATGACGAATTACAAACTCATCGCAAAATTTGTTATAGTCGGTTGCTCCATTACTATTGGGTTTGTATTGAAAAATATCAACTCCGTCTTTTGACGATTCTGCAAGATGAATGTTCTGTCGTATTTTTGCGGTGTAAAGTTTTTCATTAAAAAACACCTCAACTGTATTTTTAATTTCTTGATGAGAGCTAACTCTGGCGTCAAAAAAAGTAAGCAAAACGCCCTCTACTGTTAGCATTTTATTTGCTTTTCGTTTTATTTTATTAACTACGCTTATTATTCGCGTAAGTCCTTTTACAGCAAGATAATGAGCTTGTAAAGGAATTAAAATTTCGTCGGCAGCTATAAAAGCGTTTATTGTTAATATTCCAAGAGAAGGTGGACAGTCGATTAATGTATAATCGTAGTCGTTTCTTACTTCATCTAAAAAAATTTTTAATAAATATTGATTGTTTGTCAGGTCTTGAGTATCGAGCAAAAAATTAGCCAAATCGCTGCGGGTTGGTACAATATGGATATTATTATTTACAGCAAATGCTTGTTTTTCTTTTTTATCTTTAATAATTTCATATATAGAAGTTTGAAATTTTGTAACGCCAAAACAGTAAGTTAAATTTGCTTGTGGGTCAAAATCAATAAGTAGAACTTTTTTGCCTCGATTTGCTAAACCGGCTGCAAGATTAACAGTGGTTGTGGTTTTGCCTACTCCGCCTTTATTATTGCTTAATGCTATTATTTTTCCTTCCATTTTAAAAATTTTATAAAAATAATAATTATCAGCTAAATTTTAAAATTATTCTGCTTTAATTAACTTAATTATTACTGCATCAACTTCGGTGGCTGATTGTTTTAAACTGTTTTTTTTTGCCGATTGATATTAAAATGTTACGTTATACGTTACGTGATTAATTGAAGTTGTGCTATTTTCAACAATTAAATAATTTGTAGTTTTTTTAGAATTAACAATAAAACTTGTTATGTTACTTGAAAAAAAATTGATTTTGAGTTTTAATATCCTCATTTAGGTACGCAGATGCTGCATAACCACCGCTTGATGGTTCTATTTGAACAGAATAAAATACCGGAAGATACACAATATCTATATAATCTATTTTTCGATTATTGAAAGTTGTAGGAGGATTGTTTTCTGTAACAATAAAATTATAATTTTAAGCATTGTTCTTGGTTAATAAGGAGGTTTGCCTTCTTTTGAAAAATCCTTCAATAATGGTTCAATACGAATATGATTTACAAATTCATCAACAACTCTTAACAAATGATTTTTTGCAATTAAATCTTCAAGGTTTAATAGAAACATTGAGAGTTGATTTTTATTTGTATCTTTGAATCGTTTCATAATTTAAAATTTATGCTCAAATTTAGTAATTTATCGAATACCAGCAAAACGCGCTATGTTGAGCATCGTAACTCATTAATAATCAATGCATCACGGCGTTTACGAGTCGTCGATTATCAAACGGTTAGATAGTTGTATCGATTTTAATATATTTTAACATTTTAGTGTTGATACAATCCCGACCCGTATGTAGTGGGGAACTTTAGTACCACAAAAAAGTCCCGAAGGGACGACCCGTATGTAGTGGGGAACTTTAGTACCACAAAAAAGTCCCGGAGGGACGACCCGTATGTAGTGGGGAACTTTAGTGTCACAAAAAAGTCCCGGAGGGACGACCCGTATGTAGTGGGGTACTTTAGTGCCACAAAAAAGTCCCGGAGGGACGACCCGTATGTAGTGGGGTACTTTAGTGCCCCCAAATATAAAATAACATTTTTATAATACACCA
>JAFGXO010000191.1 GCA_016936595.1 Bacteroidales bacterium
AAAGCAAATTTTTATAACAGAGAATATGATAAAGCCTTACGTTCATTCCGACAAATAATAAACCAGTACAAAACAGAAAACTCAAGATTTGAAGCCCAACTATGGATTGCAAAAGTATATATTGAACAAGCAAAATATCAAGACGCATTAAATTATCTTACAGAACTTGAAAATGATGTTCGCCACCCTAAGAAATTAGATCAACAAATAAACTTAACATTTGCCGACTATTATATCCGTCAAAAAAAATATGATCAGGGCATAGATAGGTTAAAAATAGGCATAGATTTAACAAAAAACAAAAACGAGAGAGCAAGATTATACTATATTTTGGCACAACTCGAAAATTTAAGAGGAGATAATAACGCAGCATCTGAATATTTTAAGAAAGTTATTAAAATGAACCCCAACTACGACATGGTTTTTAGTGCTAAAATTATGCGAGCTACTGTTTTTGCTGTTGGACAAAATTCGGAAGAAATAAAAAAACAGCTCCGAAAAATGCTTAAAGACGAAAAAAACATCGAATATAAAGATCAAATTTACTACGCTCTCGCAACAATAGAATTTAAAGAAAATAACTTAAACGAAGCAATAAAAAACTACAAATTATCAGCTCAAACAAGCGTTTCTAACAACAATCAAAAAGCAATATCATTTCTTGCATTAGCCGATATTTATTTTAATAAAAAAGATTTTTTAGCATCAGGGAAATACTATGATAGCACAATGCAATATTTAAGCTCTTCGTATTCTGATTATGATAAAATAGCTGTTAAAGCACAAAACACCGGACTTTTGGTTCAATATCTTGGAGAAGTACAACGTCAGGATAGTCTTCAAAGAGTAGCAGCAATGCCTAATGGCAAAAGAATGGCTTTAATCGACAGTATAATAGCCGATGTGATTGCAAAAGAACAACAAATGCAAGACTTGGGTAATAACTACTACGATCCAAATGATTTAAACAATAATCCCAACCAATCGAGTCAAGGAGGGAAATGGTATATGTACAATCCTGTTTTAGTTAGTCGTGGACAAAATGATTTTAAAAAGAAATGGGGAAACAGACAAATTGAAGACAACTGGAGAAGAAAAAACAAATCAATTGTTAACCAATTCGACGACCCTGTTGTTCAACAAGACGTTGACTCTACTCGAATTACAGATAACAAAACAAGGGAATTTTATTTACAAGATTTACCTCTTACTGATTCACTTTTAGAAGTTTCAAACAATACAATTGAAACGTCTTTATTTTTGGGAGCCGAAGTATATCAAAAAAACTTAAAAGAACCTCAACAAGCAATTTTAACATACGAAGAACTTACTACAAGATTTTCTACATCACATTACAAATTAGAAACCTTTTACAGGTTGTATAATCTAAATAAACAAATAGGAAATCAAAACAGAGCCGATTATTACAAACAACTCATAACAATACAATTTCCGGACAGTAAATATTCTAAAATGTTAATTGATCCAAATTTTGTTAATCAGCTAATGATTAGCGAAAAATTTGCTCTAAAACTATTCGACAGTACTCTAAATTCATACAACAACAATAACTATAACAACACAATTTTATTAGCAAACAAAGGAATTAGTAAATATCCCAATTCACAAGCATATCCTAACTTCTTATTTTTTAAAGCAAAAGCTTACGGAAATATTGGAAACACTGATTCTTTAACCTATTATTTAACATTAGTTAGCACAAAATACAAAGGAACAGATTTAGCAAATCTATCAACTGAAATTTTAGCAATGCAACAGAGCGGAATTTATGATTACAATATATATTCACAAAAACCGAATGAAGAACATTATATAATGATACTTATTGAAAAATCACAAAACACCACAGTATTTAAATTTAAACTAAAAAACACAGCTGAACAATTTACCAACACAAGAACCTTTACTTTAGATGACACAACTTTTAATTCTCAATATTCAATAGTTAACGTAAAATATTTTATTAATGAACAAGAAGCTATAGATTTTAAAACCCAACTTTTAAATAGTGATGTTTTTGCTGATATACCAACAGATAAATATTATTTATATTTTATTTCAAAAACAAACTATGCAACCTTTGAAAATGACAAAGTATTAGACAAATACCAATATTTTTTCAATAAAACATATACAACTCAGGTGCAATAATCAGAAAAAGTTAAGATAAATTTTTCATAAAATCCTCATAATCAAACTTTTCAATAAGCGTTGAAATGAACTCGTCAACACATATTTTTTCTGTTCGTATTGATGGATCATAAATATTTACAGATAAATCCTCTATTATTTCTATTATAAAACCGTCTGAATAAAAATAATACGTATAACCATATTGATAATGACCGGTTTTGTGTTGTTTCCCCTGTTTTAAAAGGTTAATAATCTCAAGTGCTTGATTTTTAGTCATTTGTAGATGTTTTGCGTTTAAATTAAATAGTTTGAACTAAAACCTATTTCAAAACAAATATGCTCGTGTTTAAACAAACGTTATATTCATCAAATATAAAAAATAAAAACAAATAAAACACGCTTCAATATAAAAAAAAACTGTCCGACAATTATCAAACAGTTTTTATAATTTTATAATATTGCAAACTACTTTGCAACAACGTTAACCATTCGTTTAGGAACAACAATAACTTTTCTGATTTGTGTTCCTTCAATGTATTTTGCGATACGATCATCACTTACAGCAGCTTTTTCAATTTCATCTTTTGAGGCATCGGCAGGCAATTCAATCGTAAAACGAGTTTTTCCGTTTATAGCAACAGGATAATTAACGGTTGCTTCAATCAAATATTTATCATTATGAACAGGATAATCTTCATCAGCAATTGTTCCGGATTTTCCAAGTTTTTGCCACAATTCTTCGGCAATATGTGGAGCAAAAGGAGAAATTAAAATAACCAAAGGTTCAAGAATTTCTTGCTTATTTGTTTTTAAAGTACCAAGATTATTTACGCAAATCATCATTTCGCTAATAGCCGTATTATAAGACAATTTTTCAATATCTTCATTTAATTTTTTAACTGTTCTATGAAGAACTTTTAATTCGTCGTTGGTGGCTTTTTCGTCAGATACATTAAAATTATATTCATTATCAAAATATAAACGCCAAAATTTACGCAAAAATCTATGGATACCTTCAATACCTTGGGTGTTCCAAGGTTTGGATTGTTCAATTGGTCCGAGAAACATTTCATAAAGGCGAAGAGTATCTGCACCATATTGTTCGATAATACTGTCAGGATTTACAACATTATATTTTGATTTAGACATTTTTTCAATTTCCCAACCACAAATATATTTTCCGTCTTCTAAAATAAATTCAGCATTCTCAAAATCTGGTGAATATTTTTTAAAAGCTTCAATATCAAGTTCATCGTTATGTACAATATTCACATCAACATGAATAGGGGTAATATCGTAATCATTTCTCAAATTGAAAGAAACAAATTTATTAGTGTTTTTAATTCTATAAACAAAATTTGAGCGACCTTGAATCATTCCCTGATTAACAAGTTTTTTGAATGGTTCCTCCTCAACAGTAACACCAATATCTTTTAAAAATTTATTCCAAAAACGAGCATAAATTAAATGTCCAACAGCATGCTCTATACCTCCAATGTAAAAATCAACATTACGCCAATAATTTACAGCGTCGGGCGAAACAAATTGCTCCTCATTTGTCGCATCCATGTATCGAATATAATAAGCCGAAGAACCTGCAAAACCAGGCATTGTACTTAATTCATACTCGTATTTGCCCTGATATTTCCAATTTTCGGCACGAGCCAAAGGCGGCTCTCCGGTTTCTGTTGGAGCAAATTTATCAATTTCAGGTAACAACAAAGGCAGCTCGTTATCTTCAATAATATAAGGAACACCTTCTTTATAATAAATAGGAAAAGGCTCGCCCCAATAACGTTGGCGGCTAAAAATTGCATCTCTCAAACGAAAATTAATTTTTCTTGCTCCAAGTTTTTTATTTTCTATTTCGTTAATAATTTTCTCAATAGCATCTTTAACTTCAAGTCCGTTAATAATTCCGGAATTAATCATTTTTCCGTTTTTGTCATCGTAAGATTCAGCGGTAATATCTGCACCTTCAACAACTTGAATAATTTTAAGCCCAAAATGAGTTGCAAAAGCATAATCTCTGCTATCGTGAGCCGGAACAGCCATAATTGCCCCGGTTCCGTAACCTCCAAGAACATAATCGCTTGTCCAAATAGGAATTTTTTCTTCCGTAAAAGGATTTACAGCATAACTTCCGGTAAAAACTCCGGTTATTGATTTTGTGTCAGCAATACGCTCACGTTCAGTTCTTTTACTAGTATAATCTAAATATTTTTCAACTTCTTGTTTCTTGCTTTTAGTAGTTAATTTTTGCACTAAATTACTTTCGGGAGCTATAACCATAAAAGTAGCACCGTAAATAGTGTCGGGGCGAGTTGTATAAATTAAAATTTGATCCTCTGAATCTGCAATTTTAAAATAAACTTCGGCACCCGAACTTTTTCCAATCCAATTACGTTGAATTTCTTTCAAAGAATCTGACCACTCAAGCTCATCGAGACCATTTAAAAGTCTTTCTGAATAAGCAGTAACTCTTAATGACCATTGATCCATTTCTTTTTGGAAAACAGGAAAACCTCCGCGAACCGAAACGCCTTCTTTAACTTCGTCGTTGGCAAGTACAGTTCCAAGTTCAGGACACCAATTAACCATAGTTTTAGCCCTAAAAGCCAATCTATAATTAGATAATATTAAAAGTTTTTCTTTTTCTGATTTATTATTCCATTCATCAGCAGAGAAAGTTAACTCTATTGAATAAGCTGCATCAATATTTTTGGTTCCAAATTTTTCAAAATGTTTTATAAGATTTTCAATAGAATCAGCTTTTTGAGTTTTATTGTTAAACCAATGTTTAAAAAGTTGAGTAAAAATCCATTGCGTCCATCTATAATACTTTGGATTAGAGGTAGTTACTTCCCTACTCCAGTCATAAGAAAAACCTATATTTTTAAGTTGATTTCTGTATCTTGCAATATATTCTTTAGTAGTATCCGCTGGGTGTCGTCCGGTTTGAATAGCGTTTTGTTCAGCCGGTAAACCAAAAGCATCATATCCCATTGGGTGCAAAACATTAAACCCCTTATGACGTTTAAAACGCGAGTAAATATCCGAAGCGATGTAACCAAGAGGGTGACCAACATGCAATCCCGCTCCCGAAGGATATGGAAACATATCTAAAACATAATACTTAGGTTTTTCTGTATTTATTTTTACTTCAAAAACATTGTTTTCGTCCCAATATTTTTGCCATTTTTTCTCAATTTCCTGAAAGTTATATTCCATTATGATAATTATAATATATGTAAAGATAAAAATTTATTAAAGTCGTTTTAATTGTGTCAATAAATAAAAACTGTTTGCAAAAATAAAAAAAACTTTGACAAACATTATTTAAAGATATATTAACAAAGGTTGTTTATTTATAAAGACATTAAATATCTAAAAAAAACAAAAACTTTTATAAAATCTAAATTAAAAATATTATTTCGCAGATTATATT
>JAFGXO010000192.1 GCA_016936595.1 Bacteroidales bacterium
ACGATATCTAAGCAAGTAAAATAGTATATAATATAATATATTAGAATAAAAATACACCAGCCAAAGTGGTGTAATTCTAAACAAAAAGACAACTAATCGGAAAATAAAATAAGTGAACATTTTACTATTTTACAATTTTCAGAACTTCGCCGATGTACGAATTTAAGTCTTCTTTTCCAGTTTGGTCGATAGCTGAACATTTAAAAAACTTAGGCATTACTTCCCATGATTCCAATAAAGCGTTGTTAAAAACCTGAACATTTTCTGTTAGCTTTAATTTTGAAATTTTATCTATTTTTGTAAAAATCAAGGATAAAGGTATTTGGTTTTCTCCCATTAAATTGATAAAATCCAGATCAATTTTTTGAGGAGGCAAAGTTGCATCAATCAAAACAAATAAATTCATTAAATTAGGGCTTTTAAAAATATAGTTTTTAATTATTTTTTCAAAAGTTACCCTATTTTTCTTTGAGGTTTTTGCATATCCATATCCAGGAAGGTCAACCAAAAACCACAAATAATTTATCAAGAAATAATTAATTGTTTGTGTTTTTCCGGGTTTTGATGATATTTTTGCAAGTTTTTTTCTATTTGTCAACATATTTATTAAAGATGATTTTCCAACATTTGATCTGCCAATAAAAGCAAATTCGGGATTATCGGTAGGACAATCTTCAATATTTACACAACTTTTTACAAACTCTGAATTTTGTATCTTCATTTTTCTTATATTTAAAACAGAGAAAATGCAAATTACACTACACTATCTCTGTTTGAACTTTTATATTGGTTTTAATTAAACTGTGCAATTATACTTTTTATTTCATCAACTTTTTCATTTAATAATTCATTATTTTGAGCTTCAACAATTAAACGCAAGTAAGGCTCTGTATTTGAGGGGCGTACATTAAACCACCATTTTTCATATTCAATTCTGTATCCATCAAAATCCAGAATTTTTTGTGGTTCTTCAATTGATTTAAAATGTTTGACAATTTGGTTAATCGCTTCTTGTTTTTGTTCAATTTTAAAGTTTATTTCGCCTGAATTTTCGTATCCGCGTATTTTTTCAATTACTTCAGAAAGTTTTACTCCTTTATCTTTAAATTTTGCAACAGTTCTGAGCACCAAAATAGCAGCGAGTAAACCTGAATCAGAAAAATAAAAATCTCTAAAATAATAATGTCCTGCTAGCTCGCCACCAAAAACGCCATTGATATCACGTAATTTTTTTGCTGCAAAAGCTCTTCCTACCCTCCAAATTTCCATATCAAAGCCTAATTGAGAAAGATATTCGCCAACAGCTTTTGAAGTTCTAATATCTTGCAAAACTTTTCCTGTTTCTTTTTTTTCTTCGGCAAAATAATGACCTAAAAAAGCAATAATTAAATCGGGAGGAATAAAATCACCTTTTTCGTCAACAAACATAACTCTGTCGGCGTCGCCGTCAAAAATCATACCTATATCTAGATTATTTTCTCTCACAAGTTTCTGTAAATCAGCATAATTATCAGGAATAAGCGGATTAGCTTCGTGGTTTGGAAAAGTACCATCAAGTTCATCGTAAATATATTTAGGAGCATCTCCAAGAATTTCTTTAATTAGCAAAGCGGCCATTCCATTAGAACAATCGATACCTACTTTAAGTTTACTAAAATCAACAAGATGAGAATTTAAAAACGTAAGATATTCATCTTTAATACTTTGTTTAATTTTCGACCCTTTTTTATCTGCAGGCACAATCTTCTCATTATTCATCATTTTTTCAAGATCAGCCAATCCTGAATCATAACCAACCGGAAGGGCATTTGTTCTTGAAATTTTCATACCGTTGTATTGCTTAGGATTATGCGAAGCTGTTATTTGCACAGAAGCATCAAATCCGAGTTTTGCAGTGGCAAAATAAACCATTGGAGTAGTTGCTAAACCAATATCATAAACATCTGCTCCGGCATCTGTAATTCCGTTTGATAAAAATTCAAATATCTCCGGAGTTGATTCTCTAACATCTCTACCTACTAAAATTTTATTTGTATTTAATAATTTTGGCAAGAAAAAACCAATTTTATAGGCATCATCTTTATTAAAATCTTGGTTGTAAATACCTCTGATGTCGTAAGCATGAAAAGCTTTCATAATATTTTATTTTAAAATTTCCAATTTTTGATTTTATTCAAATCTTCGTAATTCGTCCAATCGAGTTTAATAGGAACAATTGACACAAAATTATTCTCTAAAGCCCAAATATCTGTATCGGTTCGATTGGGTTCAAAGTTAACATATTTTCCTTTTAAATTAAGCAAAGGATTATCGGGAGTAGAATTTTCATTTAATTCAAAATCTTCGAACCATGCTCCAATGGTTTGTTTGCACGCCATTGTTCCAATAATATCCTGCAGTGGAATATTTGGCACATTTACGTTTAAACAAAGGTTACTCTCCTTTGAATCGATAATTTTTTTAATAATTTTTTCGGCAAAAAAAACGGCGGCATCAAAAGAGGCATCAGGGTCATGGCTGTCAACCGAAAAAGCTAACGATGGAATATTGTGCATAGCTCCCTCAACAGCAGCAGCTACGGTGCCTGAATAAATTAAATTTACTGATGAGTTTGCTCCATGATTTATACCGGAAAGTAACAAATCGGGCTTTTGATTTAGCAAATAATTAAGTGCAAGTTTTACGCTATCTGCCGGAGAACCGCTACATTCAAATGCTTCTACATCTGCTCCAAATAAATCAGTTTTTCGGTATGTTAATGTGCTACCCAGTGTTATTGAATGTGATTTTGCTGATTGTGGTTTATCGGGAGCCACAACTACTATTTTTTTATCAAATTTTTTCGCTAATTCTACTAATGCTTTTATTCCTTTCGAGTAAATGCTATCGTCGTTACTAATAAGTATCATATATTTTATTGTTGAAAGTTTTTAGAGTGGAGAACTTGAAAGTTTAAAGATAATTTCTTTAAATTGAAATAGTTATTTTTCTGGTGTTTTGATTTATTTCAATAATTCTGATGACAATAAATTTTTCGGGCAAGAGTGGTTCTACGATTTCAGGCCATTCGATAAAACAATAATTATTGCTGTAAAAATAATCTTCGGCAGCTATATCTATAGCTTCGTTGATGTTTTTTAATCTATAAAAATCAAAATGATAGGCATAATCACCTTTATTTGCATTATATTCATTGATAATGGCAAAAGTTGGACTTGTAACCACATCTTTTACACCAAGTTTAGAGCATATTTCTTTAATTAAAGTTGTTTTTCCGCTTCCCATTTCGCCATAAAATGCAACTACTTTTACTTCTGAATTTTTATAAAAAAATTCAAAAACCTGATTAACTACTTTTGATATATTTTCTAATTTGTATTCAATTGTAAACATTTATTTATCATTTTTTGAAATAAGAACAACCGCATAAGCCGAAATACCTTCTTCCCTACCCTCAAAGCCCAGTTTTTCTGTTGTAGTGGCTTTAACCGAAACTTGATCGGTATTAATATTACAAGTTTTAGCAATTTGTTCGCACATATTATCTATGAATGGTTTTAATTTTGGTTTTTGTGCTGCAATAGTAGAATCTATATTAACGATAAAATAATCGTTTTGGCCAATAATTTCAACGGCTTTTTTTAATAAAATTTTACTGTCGATATTTTTAAATGAATTATCATTATCCGGAAACCAGTATCCAATATCTTTTAAAGCAGCCGCTCCAAGTAAAGCATCAATAATTGCATGAATTAACACATCGCCATCTGAATGAGCTACAGTTCCTTTGTTATGAGGTATTTCAACACCACCAAGTATTAGACTTTCTCCTTCAGAAAGTTTGTGAACATCGTAACCATTTCCTATCCTGAACATTTTTAACTGCAAAAATAAAAATTTTTTATTACTGATTCATGTTTTTTAAGTTTTGAAAATAAAAATTAAAAATTTATTATTGCAAAAATGTATTAAAAACAATTAACAAATACCAAATTATGAAAAAATTATGGATTTTTGTTGTGCTTTTTGTTGCTTTCGGAGCAATTTCGGCATAAGACGACGGTTACAAATTTACAGATGTAAAACGTTTACCTACAACAAGTGTTAAAGATCAAAACGCATCGGGAACTTGTTGGGCTTTTTCAACTATTTCTTTTATTGAATCAGAAATGATTAGAATGGGAACAATAGGCCCAACTACTACTATTGATTTATCGGAAATGTATATTGTTAGAAAAACATACGAAGACAAAGCTCAAAAATACATTAGAATGCACGGATCGCTTAATTTTGGCGGTGGTGGTTCTTTTTACGATGTTTTTTATGTTTACAAAAATTTCGGCTTTATGCCCGAATCTGCTTACCAAGGTTTAAATTATGGTCAACCTGCTCATAATCATCACGAAATGGACGCTGTTTTAAAAGCTTATGTTGATGCTTTAAAAGACGAAGATATTTTAACTACTGCTTGGTTTAACGGTTTTAAAGGTATTCTTGATGCATATCTTGGTGCTGTGCCCGATAATTTTGCTTATAAAGGAAAAACTTATACTCCCAGAACTTTTGCCGACGAAGTTGTAAAAATTAACCCTGACGATTATATCAATATAACTTCTTTTACTCATCATCCTTTTTACTCAAAATTTGCAATTGAAGTTCCTGATAACTGGCTTTGGGGACAAGCTTACAATGTTACCATGGACGAATTAGTTGAGATTGCTGACAATGCTATTAAAAACGGTTACACTATTGCTTGGGGAGCAGATGTTAGCGAAGTTTATTTTTCACACAGAATTGGTGTTGCTGTTGTGCCTGATTTAGATATTCAAGAATTAGTTGTAACTGAACGCTCTCGTTGGGAAAAAGTTGACAATTCTAAATATAACTTAGATATGCCTCGTACAGAAAAAGTTATTACTCAAGATATGCGTCAAACTTCTTTCGATAACTTTAAAACTACAGATGATCATGGTTTACACATTGTTGGTTTAGCTAAAGATCAAAACGGAACTGAATATTATATTGTTAAAAATTCGTGGAATACCGATAATCCTTATGATGGGTATGTTTATGTTTCAAAAGCTTTTTTCAAATTTAAAACTATGAATTTTGTTGTTCATAAAGATGCTATTCCAGCCGGCATTAAAACAAAACTTAAAATATAATTTATTGATAAACAATACTTTACATGATATTATTTTCTCCCCCTTTTTTTAAAGGGGGATTTTTTATTCTTTAAAAAGCCGATTTTCATACAATTTACATTATAATAAACTAACAATATTTATCCACAATTGGTAGTGTCCCCAAAAGTGTTTATTGTAAGATCTTTTATCTCTGCTTTTGTTTTATATAAAAATTTCACAATTCTGCAATTAAAGATGAAAAAATTTAATATTTGCATTTCAGAAGATATATTAGCATCTTTAGATAAAGATTTAAAAATTATAGCATTAACATTAGAACATGCAATAAATCAAACGAATATTTCAAGTTTTTATGTAAATCTGCAAGGCGAAATATCTGAGCATGCAAAAGAAATAATTTAGATCAGGAAAATAATCATAGGCTCTTAGTGGCGGTAGTTGAAACGACAACTTTTAAAATTAAGCAATTAAGTTTACAAACATTTAGCATTAATACATCACATATTTATCTATAAAAATATGTTTTATATTCTGCAATATTTCCCACTCCATCAACAACAAGCAAACTAAGTGTATTTTTGCCGGATTTTGTTTTATCATCAAAATTATACCACAACAAATCATTTTTTGCATCGTATTTAAAAAGAGCCCATTCGCCATTAATAAAACCAGCCCAATCTATAATTCCACTTAAATTATCGGCTATTTCAAAAGAAGCAAAACTTTTTGTGTTCATATTTGCCCCATCTGAAATATTTATATTTATGATTTTAGGGGCAATTGTATCAACATCTACATAAAAACCACCAAAACTGCGAGTAAAAACTGTTAAATAGTCATTTTTTAAAGATCCTTCTAAGCTTACAATGTCGCCTTCGTAATCAATAAAACAAATTACTGCTTTGTTTCTAATTTTTTGAGGAACTGAAGTAACATTGAGCGACAAAATATAATAATCTTTTAACGGTACAAATTCATTATGTATATGATAAATAGGCGAATATAAATTGCCTTCGGAGGTAAATACATTAAAAAATATGTTATCAAAAAGCGATTTTTCAGGGAAATAAATTTCTATTCCGGGTTTTTTATAAACATTTACTGTATCATATCTAAACAAAGTAGAACTATCTCTTTTAATATTAAAATTTGGCAAATAAGTTGTACTTTTTACTTTAAATGCAGCAGTTGTTGAATTACCATAAATATCTGATACAACAAACTTAATGTTATGATAATTATTGTCGTTAAAATTCACAACTCCGTTATTTTCAACAAATTGATAATGATAAAGTTCGTTATTCGGTTCCACATAACATCGTTGTATTCTTAAGTCGGTTAATTTTCTGCGTTTATAATCAACCATTGAATTTATATCTCTACCATTATTGTAATTAAATCGGTCAAACTGAGAATGATAAATCAATTTTCCATCTACATATAAAAGGGTTTTATAAACAGAATTTTTACTACTAACATCGTTCAAATAATCATAACTTTCAACACCAAAATAAATATTTCCATTTACGGTAATATTACTATTTACACTTCCTCCAACCACACCATAAACCGACGAAGAATTATTTTGATTAACGGAACTATAATCATCTGCCGGATAAACGGCAATATTTCTTATTATTGGAGCTTTTGTATCTCGAATACGATAACCAAACAATTGAGGGTTATAAGGTTCATCTAGTAAGCTTCTAATTTCAAAATGCAAATGAGGACCAAAAGAATAGCCTGAATTACCTGAATATCCTATTACTTGGCCTCTTTTTACAGGCAATACTGTGCTGTCTAAATAAACATCAAACTGAAATTCCTGAATTTGATCTTGAAAATTTTCAACCCAAGCAGCAATTTCGGTATTATATTTTAAAAGGTGTCCGTAAACAGCAATATATCCATCTCCCTGATTATGAGTTATATATATGCCGTATCCATAACCTCCGCCGGATACTTTTATTCTCGAAACATATCCATCTTCGATAGCGTACAATGGTTTACCGTTAGAGCCGGTTCTAAAATCGTTGCCTCCATGAAAATGATTTGATCTAAATTCGCAAAAACTTCCGGTCAAAAGTAAAGTTCCGCCCAAAGGTTGTCTAAATTTTTGGTAATAATTTTGACTAAATAAACTTAAAGAGGAAATAATTAACAATAAAAATGTAAAATAGATTTTCATTTGCAAAAATTTCAGGCAAAAATAATTAAAAGTTTCTGTAAAGAAAAATTGTCATTAAAAGAAATGCAAATAAAAAAACTGCCTTGTAAAGACAGTTTTTTAATGTGAAAATATTTTTTAAAAAATTTATTATTCAAAAACAGGTTCTATGCCCATGTTAAAGAATGTAAAAGCATATAAATCTGCCCATTCCTGAAGAATTTTTTCGGTTGGTTTTCCTGCTCCGTGTCCGGCTTTAGTTTCAATTCTTATAAATAAAGGATTAATATTATTTGGTCTGGCAGCTTGTAAAGTAGCAATATATTTAAAAGAATGTGCAGGCACAACACGGTCGTCGTGGTCGGCGGTGGTTACTAAAACTGCTGGATATTCTTTAGTTGCGTCAACGTTATGAATTGGAGAATAAGCATAAAGATATTCAAACATTTCTTTGCTATCGGCAGCCAACCCATAGTCTGAAGACCATGCTCTTCCAATTGTAAACAATTGAAAACGAAGCATATCCATAACACCAACAGCCGGTAAAGCAACTTTAAATAAATCGGGACGTTGATTTGCACAAGCTCCTACTAACAAACCTCCGTTTGATCCGCCTTGAATTGCTAATAAATCTGAATTTGTATATTTTTGGTCAATCAAATATTCAGCAGCCGAAATAAAATCATCAAAAACATTTTGTTTATTTTGATGAATTCCTTGTTTATGCCAATCTTCGCCGTACTCTCCGCCTCCACGTAAATTTGCTACAGCATAAACTCCGCCGTTTTCTAACCATAAAAGTCTTCTAACATCAAATCCCGGATTTAAACTTATGTTAAAACCTCCGTAACCGTATAACCATGTTGGATTTTTACCATTTAACTCAATATCTTTTTTATGAACTAAAAACATGGGTATTTTTGTTCCATCTTTGCTTGGGTAAAATACTTGTTCAACAACATATTTACTTAAATCTAAACCGGCAAATTGTGTTTCATAAAAAACTTCGGTATTTTCAGTATCAAATTCATATTTAAAAATTGTTCCGGGAGTAGTGTATGAGCTAAATTTATAAAAAATAAAATTATCTACTTTGTTTGCCGAAATTTCTGCAATGCTACCAATTCCGGGTAATTCTAAGTCTTTTTGATAATTTCCTTCGTAATCGTATATTTTAAGAACGCTTTTAACGTCTTCCATGTATTCAAGAATAATATTATTTGGAGTAATATCAATGCTCTGAATAACATTTTCGGTTTCAGCAATAAAATCTACCCAATTATCGGCTGTAGCATTTTGAGGATCAACTGCAATTATTCTATAATTTGGAGCATTATTATTGGTCATTACCAACAACTTACCGTTAATATTATCAATAAAAGAATAATCACTATCAAAATCAAAATTTATTTGAACAAAATCAGAATTAAGATTAGTTAAATCTTTAAATAACAACATGTTACCACTTGTTCCTTCCCATACAGAAATAATAAGATATTTTTGGTCATCGCTAACATCAGCACCAAAACCATAAGTTGGGTTATCAGGATCACTATATATTAAAACATCGTCAGATTGAGGAGTTCCAAGTTCGTGATAATAAACTTTTTGATTGATATTTGCAGTCGAAAGTTCAGTTCCTTGTGCGGGTTGATCAAAACGGCTGTAATAAAATCCGTTTTTATACCAAGAAATGCCCGAAAATTTAACCCACTCTATGTGATCAGAAAGTTCTTCACCGGTTTCAATATCAAGCACATAAATTTCATTCCAATCAGAACCCGAACGAGAAATTGCATAGGCAAGATATTTTCCGTCTTTTGATACACCTGTAGTTGAAAGAGCTACAGTTCCATCGGTTGATAAAGTATTTGGGTCTAACAATAAACGAGGATCAGATTGCAAATCATCTTGAACAAATAAAACGTATTGATTTTGAAGACCATTATTTTTATAGGAAAAATATTTACCGCCACGCATGTATGGAGCGGTTACTTTTTCGTAATTAAAAATTTGTTCCAAGCGGTCAAAAAGTTGCTGACGATAAGGAATTTGGTTCAAAAAATCTTGAGTTAATTTATTTTCATCTTCAATCCATGCAACAAGATCAGAATCTGTTTCATTTTCCATCCATCTGTACGGGTCAAGAACAGTTGTTCCAAAAAAATTAGTTGAAGAATCAACCGTTTTAGCTGTAGGATACTCATATTTCATTGTAGTTTCAGTTTTACAAGCTGCAAAAACAGCAAAAATTGACAAAATAAAAATGTATTTTTTCATAAATATTTATTTATAGTGTTTATATTAATTTTTAAACCACCATCTAACTCCAAATCTTAAATAATGATGATATAAATGATAATGTTCAGTAGTTTGATAATAATTTTGTAAAAGCCAAGCATTAGCATGATCAAACCTTAAAATTATTATTGCTGATTTTATTTTACCTGTTAAAAACAAGTCAATTACAGGATATTTGCCGGTTTCGGTTTTAAAATTTTGATAATATGCTCCAATAGACGGACTATATGCATAAGCATAGAAACTGCTTGTAAAAGAAGCATTTAAGCCTAAATTGAGTGCAAGAGCCCCCTTAACAAGGGGTACATCAAGATAGAATGACCCGGAAGCAACAAATTCAGGAATATTTAAAACATAATTTGCATTTGTTTGTTGCCAGTATCCGTTTAAATCGGTAACAAAAGGCCCAAAATAGAACGATTTGTGCAACCATAATGTATTAACATTTATCGTAGAATTAACTTGATTAGGACTTATTAAAGAATCAAAATAAATGTAATTTGTATATTGCCTGTAATCTGCTCCAATTTCAAAATGATATTTTTTAGAAATGAAACGAGCAGTTGCTGTAAAAGAAATAATATCACCAAAATCATTTTGCCACGATTGATAATTTCCGTTATAATAATCTAAAAAATAATCAGGGGTTTCTTTTTTAAATGATTGATTAAAAACAAAATACAAGGAATCAGTAAAAAAATATTTTAATTCAAATTTTCCATCAAAATCACCGGCTTTTCGTTGGATAAAATGAAAATTTCCTAAGGCTGATAGTGTTAAATTGCCAATAGCAAAGTTCTGAATATTACCTGATAAAAAATTATCAGTTAAAAAAATTCCATTCAAATTGTAAAAATATCCTCTAAAATAATAAGCACGTTGAATTCTGTTTGTAAATGAAATTCCAATCTTGTTTTTTTTATCAATGCTCAAATTAAAAGTATTGTCAAAAGAACGCAGTCCGATACTATCATACGTTTGAAAATTAGATAGTTGCGGAGCACCAAGAAATGCATTCATATTATTTTCAATAAATGTTTTTGAAATTCGGGAATACTGAAAAATATGACGAGCTTTAATGCTTTTGGTTAAGTTATAAGAATGATTTATATAATAACCACGATATAAAATTATATTAGCTGGTTCTTCTTTAAGGAAAAAGGTTAAAGAATTAGTGGGATCAAAGTTAGGCATGGTATCGATAATTCCTCCATTCTCAATTCGTTTTATTTTATTTGAATAAATAGAAACAAAAAGATTATAATTTTTAAATTTACGTGCATACCAAGCACTTAATTTATTAATTGAGGAATTTGATTTATTGTCTGCAATATTCATGGCTGTCATCATGTTAAACCTTAATCCAACATTAACAGAATCATTTCTAAATGATTGAGTATGAATAGCATTCAAATTTTGTTCTTCTCTAATTTTAGGTCCATCAAGATAAGTTAAATCGGTAAATGGGTTATTATTCTGAAAATAAAATGATGACTTTGGATCCAAAAGATAATTTTTGTAGGGGCTTAAAAAGATAAAACCGTCAAAATTTATTCTATTAGCAAAAACTAAAGGAAGTGAAGGTGTTGCAATTTGCCCTAAATTTACAACCGGCACTAAATCTTGAGTATAATTATCAAATAGTTCAATATGTTTTTGTGATGTATCTAAAACTATCGTATCAACAGAATTATATTGATTAAATTTAAAAATTTTTATTTTAAGAACAGCAGAATCAGGCGTACCAACAAAATTGTTAGGGGTTGTATGCTGAGCGTTAGCAAAAACAACAGAGAAAAATATAATAAAACTAAAAATTTTCTTCATTTTTTAAAACTGAAAGTATATAAACGGTTGTACATCTGTATTTTGCAGCTGAACAACAAGCTGAACAAGAACTATAAAGATAATAATTTTTAATACAAATGGTACTTTAACAAACCAATCCGGCAGCTTGTCAAATATTTTTAACGGAACTAAGTGCATTCCAAAACCAATAACTACAAGGATAACCCATAAAGATCGTGCACCCCAAAAATGTTTAGCAAAAGAAATATCAAAATCGGTAAAAATCTGTTTTATCATCATCCACGACACAACAAAAGCATCAATTGTAACATTTTCAACATACTCTGTTTGCACACCATCATGTATAACTGTTACTGTTTGAGGGCGTTGAATATCTGCGGCTCTAAAAAATATCCATAAAAAAATAACAAAATGAAAAGTAACAAACCACGATGCAAATTTTGTGGGAAAAACATCCGGTAATTTTTTTAATATTTTTGACACACCCTTGTGCACGGCCAAACCAATACCGTGCATTGCTCCCCAAAAAACAAATTTCCAACTTGCCCCATGCCACAAGCCTCCTAACAGCATAGTAATCATTAAGTTAATATAGGTTCTAATTTTGCCTTTTCTATTTCCTCCAAGTGGAATATATAAATAATCGCGAAGCCAAGTGGATAATGATATATGCCATTTTCGCCAAAATTCTGTTATATTTAAAGATTGGTAAGGCAGCCTAAAGTTAACACCCAAATCAAAACCTAACATTCGTCCAAAGCCAATTGCCATATCAGAGTATCCTGAAAAATCTAAGTAAATTTGCAAAGTGTAGCCATAAATAGCCATCAAATTTTCAAATCCGTTATAATTATCAGGCGAAGCAAAAATCAAATCGTTGTACTGAGCTATATAATCGGCAATTACAGCTTTTTTAAATAAGCCTATCATAACAAGCCACATGCCACTATAAAGCATTTGTTTATTAATTTTAGGCGGTTCTTTTAATTGTGGAATAAAATGATGTGCTTTTACAATTGGACCTGCCACAAGCTGCGGGAAAAATGACAAGAAAAATGCATAATCTAAAATACTATCGGTTGGTTTTAATTTTTTCCAATAAACATCAAGAACGTAACTAACTGATTGAAAAGTATAAAACGAAATTCCTACGGGCAGAAAAATATCAAGTGGCTGAAAATTGTTTCCGGAAATAAATGACCAATTAAACAAAAAAAAGTTGGTGTATTTAAAATAAGCAAGCAATCCTAAACTAGGAATTACTCCCATTATCATCCAAAAAGCCCGCCATGTTTTGTGCTTTGAACGATACAAAAATGCGGCAAAGGAATAATCCGAGACGGTTGTTAATACAAGCAGCAAAAAATATATTCCACTTGATTTGTAGTAAAATAACAAACTAAAAACTATAACATACAAAGAAAATACTAACTTTTTTTTGTAGATTATTGTATAAATAATCATAAATACTACAAACATAAGCACAAAAGTACCGCTGTTAAAAAGCATTGGCTTATTTGGGTCGTATAAAAATAGCTCTGAAAGCCTGTATAAAAAGTCAACCATTTATTAAATTTTTTGCTTAATGTGAAAAATTAGCACATTTATTCTGAATACTATAAATTTCAGTAGAATATGAATATTCATAAAGAATAGAACTACTTTGCCGGCGTGCAAAATTATTATTTTCAGAGAAATAAAAAATAATATTTAAAAGGAAAGTTTTGTTTGCAATTTTTTTTAAGTTTTTTTATAGTTGAAACATTTTATTCATTTGAAAATTATCTAACAATAAATGAAAATTATTATACTGAGAAATAAAAATTACTAAAGAAAAATCAATAAATCTTTTATTATTATCTAAAAATAAGTCAGATGATTTTTGAAAAATTATTTAATCTATGCAGTTCATGCAATTTTTAGAAATTAAATGCTCAAAATAAGTTTAACCTAAGGTTCGGAATAAGTAGTTTTAACCAATTTTTAAAGCTAAAGTTCAAATTTTGTTATTATTTCTAAACATCAAATATAATTGCAAAAAATTTAGTTTTTATTTCATATCTTTGCAT